>JAMLGI010000017.1 GCA_023958085.1 Solirubrobacterales bacterium
CGGGGGGCGGGCGGTCCGCAGGAACCACCAGAGCGGCGTCTGCGGCGTCACCGGAAGGAAACGACCAGCTCAGGTACGTGGGTACGATCGCGGGCCGTTTCCTTCCGGTTCCTTGCATCCATCCCCTCTGGACGGTCCCGGAGCAGCACCCGCCGCGACCGGCAGGGCTGCCGATCCGGGCCCGGTTTGGTCCCTGACCGGCAGGGCTGCCGATCCGGGCGGCACTTGTGGCAGTCACGTCGCGATCGGCAGTGTTGCTCCGGAGCTGATCGGCAGGGCTGGCGATCCGGGTCCGGTTTGGTCTCTGGTTGGCAGGGCTGCCGGTCGGGACGGGGGCTCTGCTCGGCGGTCCTTCCTGGAGGAACCCGGGCGGTTGCGTCTGAGGATCCGACCGGGCTGGATTCGCCCCCTCCCTGAAGGTTGGGTCCCCCCAAAATGCGGGGTGTTTCCGGAAGCCGAAAAAGGAGAATCATGCGATTTGCGGATTCCGGGGCGACCGGCTCCGGCGACAGTTGCTTGGATGGCACACAGTGTCCAACGGCAAGCCCAGGTCCCCCAGTTGCGAAGACTGCTACTTCCGCCAGAAGATGCTCTGCGCGATGGATCTCGACGAGCCCTGCAGCAGCTTCCGGGAGAGCAAGCCGGAGGGCCTGATGCCACCCCGACAGCCGGTGCTCCTGCTCCGGCCACCCCGCTGGGCCGACGCGGCAGCCGCCCGCCCGGCGCCGTCCACCGGTTGAACCAAACCACCCTCGCCTGAAGATTCCGACCCGAAATCGGGGAGATCGCCGCTCAACCTCGCTGCTTGGGGAATACTGTCGGCAGCGATGGACGGCCTCGTACCTGGATCATGAAGCTAACGGTGTTGGGAAAATCACCGGCCTGGCAGGACGCTGATGGTGCCTGCAGTGGGTATCTGATCGAGGAGGGAGGAGCCACTCTGCTGCTCGACTGTGGCAACGGAGTCTTCGGCAAGCTCCGGCGGTACCACGACTACGTCGATGTCGACGCGATCGTGATCTCCCACCTCCACGCCGACCACTTCTTTGACCTGGTCCCGTATGCGTTCGCCCTGATCCACGCGCCGCGCCAGCAGCCGGTACCGGTCGATCGCTGGCCGGGAACCGACAGTCCGGCCCGTCCGAAGCTCTACGGTCCCCCCGGGTCACCGGGTGTCTTCAGGCGGCTGGCCGCACTTTGGGGCCTTGAGTCGCTGGTCGATGACGCTTTCGACATCCATGAGTACGGGCCCGGGTCGCTGGTCTTGGTGAACGGGATCGAGATCGCCTTTCGCGAGGTCCCGCACTACATCCAGACGCACGCGGTCGGTCTCACCGGGCCGGACGGGCAGCGGATCACCTACGGTGCCGACTGCTCACCGAACCAGAACCTGATCGATTTCGCGAGTGAAACCGATCTCCTGGTGGCCGAGGCGACCCTTCCGCGTCCCGAACGCACCGGGGTGAGGGGACATCTGACACCCGCCGAAGCCGGAGAACACGCGGAAGCCGCCGGGGCGAAGGGGCTGCTCCTCACCCACTTCTCGGACGAGCTGGACGCGGAGTGGGTGGCCGGCCAGGCGAAGCAGCAGTTTTCCGGCCCGTCCAGGTTGGCGGCCGAGGGACTCGAGCTGACGATCTGAAGCCACGGATGGGCTGGCTCCAGGGGTCGGTCCCGGGGGTGCTTCGCAGCCCAGTCGGAATAGGTCCTAAGCTAACAGGCGATGACTGAACGCGACCTGTTTTCGAACTTCGCCCGGATGCGCCGGGAGATGGATGAGCTGCTCGGGGGAACCTGGGCGCGCACCGCATACATCAGTCGCCGGGCGGGCGGCTTTTCCCCGAACGTCGACGTCTACTACGCCGGTGATCCGCAACGCGCAGTAGTCAAGTGCGACCTGGCCGGGATAGACCTGTCCACGGTCGGGATCGAGGTGAGCGGACGACAGCTGACCATCATCGGCGAACGGCCGGTTCAGGAGACCGAGGGCCGGGTGTACCAGCAGGTCGAGATCCCCACCGGACCGTTCCGGCATGTGGTCGAGCTCCAGGTCGACGTCGATTCCGAGCGGGCGTCCGCCGACTTCGACGACGGCATGCTCCGGATCGAACTGCCGCTGAGGAACGACTCGGAGATCAGCCGCCGGGTTCCGGTCGATCGGGTCCGCAAGGAGCGTGATCGGTGAGCGATCCAGACTCGAACCAGGTATCGGTGCTGGAGGTGGTTGAGTCCGGCCGGGAGGAGGAGGCGATCCGGGAGAGCGAAGGACTTCCCGACGCGATGCCGGTGCTGCCGCTTCGGGACACGGTCGCCTACCCGGAAACGATCTCCCCGCTCGGGGTGGGCCAGGAGCGTTCGATCAAGCTGGTCGATGATGTTCTCGGCGCCAACCGGATGCTGGTCATGGTCGCGTCCCGGGACCCGGAGGACGACACCCCGGGACCTGACCAGCTTCACGAGGTCGGGGTGGTCGGGGTGGTCACCCGGATGCTCAAGGTCCCGGATGGCACGATCCGGATTCTGGTCGAGGGTGGGCAGCGGGTTCGGCTCGGCCCCTACATCGCCGAGAAGCCGTATCTGGTAGCCCGGATTACCGCGATGCCGGACCTGCTGGAACCCTCTCCGGAGATGGAGGCGCTCACCCGCAACGTCCAGCGGACCTTCTCCGAGATCATCGAGCAGATCCCGTACCTGCCGGAAGAACTCCAGATGGCGGTTGCCAACGTGGATGAACCCTCGGCTCTCACCCACCTGATCGCCGGGGCGCTGCGAATCCCCACCGAGGAGAAGCAGACCCTTCTGGAAGAGGTGGATGTAGCCAAGCGGCTGCGGACGCTGTCCGGAATACTCGCCCGCGAGCTGGAGGTGATCCAGCTCGGCAGCCAGATCCAGTCGGAGGTCCAGTCCTCGATCGACAAGGGCCAGCGGGAGTTCTTCCTGCGCGAGCAGCTCAAGGCGATCCAGGCGGAACTCGGCGAGGAGGACGAGCAGCAGGCCGAGATCAACGAACTGCGCGACCGGATCGAGGAGGCGGGTCTCCCGGAAGAGGCGCGCAAGGCAGCCGACCGGGAACTTTCCCGGCTGGAGAAACTGCCCCCCGCGGCGGCTGAGCACGGGGTGATCCGAACCTATCTCGAGTGGCTGGTTGAACTGCCGTGGTCGAAGAAGACGGAAGACAACCTCGACATCGAACACGCTCGCGAGGTCCTCGACACCGACCACTACGACCTGGAGAAAATCAAGGACCGGATCCTCGAGTACCTGGCGGTCCGCAAACTGAACCCGGATTCGCCCGGGCCGATTCTCTGCTTCGCCGGGCCTCCCGGGGTCGGCAAGACCTCGCTCGGCAAGTCGATCGCCCGGGCGCTCGGCCGCGAGTTCGAACGGATCTCGGTCGGCGGGGTGCGCGACGAGGCAGAGATCCGGGGTCACCGCCGCACCTACATCGGCGCGATGCCGGGCACGATCGTTCGCGCCCTGCGGGACGCCGGGTCGCGCAACCCGGTGTTCATGATCGACGAGATCGACAAGATGGGCGCGGACTTCCGCGGCGACCCTTCCTCGGCGATGCTCGAGGTACTCGACCCGGCTCAGAACGACTCCTTCCGTGATCACTACCTGGACGTTCCGTTCGACCTTTCCGACGTGATGTTCATCGCCACCGCCAACGTGCTGGACACGATCCCGGGGCCGCTGCGGGACCGGATGGAGGTGATCAATCTGGCCGGCTACACGGTCGACGAGAAGCTCCACATCGCCCGCCGCTATCTGGTCCCCCGGCAGATCAAGGCGAACGGCCTGTCCGGGTCCCGAATCGCCTTCTCGGATCCCGCCCTGACCGCGATCATCGAGGAGTACACACGGGAGGCCGGAGTGCGAAATCTGGAACGGGAGATCGGCACCGTCTGCCGCAAGATCGCCCGGACCGTGGCGGAAGGCAACGGGTCGGGCCGGAAGGTCACGGTCTCGGGCAAGAAGGCGAGGGAGCTGCTCGGGCGCCGACGGGTCTTCTCCGAGACCCGGCGCAGAACCCGGGTCCCCGGGGTTTCAACCGGGCTGGCCTGGACCCCGACCGGCGGCGACGTCCTTTTCATCGAGGCGACCGCCATGCCCGGCACCGGCAAGCTGGCGATCACCGGGCAGCTCGGTGACGTGATGAAGGAGTCGGCCCAGGCCGCGCTTTCCTACGTCCGGGCCAACGCCGCCCGACTGGCCGGGGAACTCGAGGACGACTGGTTTGCCACCCATGACATCCACATCCACGTTCCCGCCGGGGCCGTACCGAAGGACGGTCCGTCGGCCGGCGTGGCGATGACCGTGGCGCTGGTGTCGCTCATCACCGGCCGTCCGGTCAGAAACGATGTCGCGATGACCGGCGAGGTGACGCTGACCGGCCAGGTGCTGCCGATCGGCGGAGTCAAGGAGAAATCGCTGGCCGCCCAGGCGGCCCGGATCGGGCTGGTTATCCTGCCTTCCCGCAACGAAGGTGACGTGGCCGAGATCCCCGGGCATGAGCGGGAAGGAATCGAGTTCACCTATGCCGACCGGGTCGAGGATGCGCTCGAGGCGGCGCTTGAGGGATCAGGATAGTCCCAGCGGGTATTGTCGAGACACACTGACGAGAGGAGCAGCGAGTAACGATGGGTATTGAGAACGCGAGCAGCAGGGCCGGACAGGCCTACACCAAGGCCCGGGACAACGAGTACGTGCGCCGGGTGGTCGAGGACGAGGAGCTTCGCGCAAGCCTGGTCGCAGCTTTTCTCGCCGGTCGCAAGGCCCTCGGCCGGATCTCCAGCAACCGTGCCTCGGCCGTCGAGTCGGTGACCAGCGACCGCCGGGTGAAGCGCGAACTTCGCACCGCGGCCGAGTCACTGCGCGAAGCGGCAGAACGGATCAAGACGCCGCCGAAGAAGCGCCATCCGTTCCGCAATCTGGTGGTTGCCGCGGTGATCACCGGCGGTCTGGTGCTGGTCTTCAGCGAATCGGCCCGGAACTCGGTGCTTGACGCGATCTTCGGGGCCGAGGAGGAGTTCGTCTACACCTCCCAGACCGGCGCACCGGAGATCAACGGAACGCCCGTAGCAGAGTAGGGGGCAGCGGCACGTCAGGCCGCTCCCGGATCAATCATCTAGACTCCCGCGGCCCTCATGGAGCGCCGGGAAGACATACGCAACATCGCGATCGTGGCCCACGTGGATCACGGCAAGACGACGCTGGTCGATGCCATGCTCTGGCAGTCCGGGGCTTTCCGGCAGGGTCAGGACGTGGACGAGCGGGTCATGGACTCGATGGATCTCGAGCGCGAGAAGGGGATCACCATCCTCGCCAAGAACACCGCGGTTCGGTACGGCGAGGTCAAGCTGAACATCATCGACACGCCGGGGCACGCCGATTTCGGCGGCGAGGTCGAACGCGGCCTGACCATGGTCGACGGGGTGGTTCTCCTGGTGGACGCCTCCGAGGGGCCCCTGCCCCAGACCCGTTTCGTGCTCGGCAAGGCACTGGCCGCCGGGCTGCCGGTGATTCTGGTGGTCAACAAGGTCGACCGTCCCGATGCCCGGATCGGTGAGGTCGTGGATGAGGTCTACGAACTCTTCATGGACCTCGGGGCCGACGACGAGCAGATCGAGTTCCCGATCGTCTACACCAACGGCAAGGAAGGCTGGGCCAGCCTCACCGAGGGGGTGGAGGGAACCGATCTGAAACCGTTGCTCGACCTGATGGTGGAGCGGATCCCGCCCCCGACCTTTGAGCCGGATCACCCGCTTCAGGCCTGGGTGACCAACCTCGATGCTTCCCCATATCTCGGCCGACTGGCCCTCTGCCGGGTGATGCAGGGGGAGATCCGGTCCGGTCGGCCGGTCGCCTGGTGTCGGGCCGACGGCTCGATCGAGCGGGCGACCGTGAATGAACTCTTCGTGACCGAGGCCCTTGAACGGGTGCCGGCCGATTCGGCCGGACCGGGCGAGATCATCGCGGTGGCCGGGATTCCCGAAGTGACGATCGGCGAGACCCTGGCCGACGCCGAGGATCCCCGTCCGCTGCCGGTGATCCAGGTGGACGAACCTTCGCTATCCATGGTGGTCGGGGTGAACACCTCGCCACTGGCCGGCCGGGAGGGCAGCAAGATCACCGCCCGCCAGATCCAGGCCCGGCTCGATCAGGAACTGCTCGGCAACGTGGCGATCCGGGTGCTGCCGACGGACCGGCCCGACGCCTGGGAGGTGCAGGGCCGCGGTGAACTCCAGTTGGTCGTTCTGCTGGAGATCATGCGACGGGAGGGTTTCGAGCTGACCGCGGGTCAGCCCCGGGTTCTGACCCGGGAGATCGACGGGGCCACTCATGAGCCGTACGAACGACTGGTGATTGACGTTCCGGAGGAGTACGTCGGGTCGGTCACCCAGCTTCTGGCCGGCCGCAAGGGCCGGATGGAGAACATGGTGCAGCAGTCCGACACCCGGACCCGGCTCGACTACGTGATCCCGGCCCGTGGCCTGGTCGGATTCCGCACCGAGTTCCTGACCGAGACCCGTGGCACCGGGATCCTCAACCATCTGTTCGAAGGCTGGGAGCCGTGGGCGGGGGAGATAGTCACCCGATCCACCGGTTCACTGGTTGCCGATCGGCAGGGCGCCAGCGCCAGCTTCGCCCTCTTCGGCCTGCAGGAACGCGGGGGGTTGTTCATCGCTCCGGGCGAGAAGGTCTACGAAGGGATGATCGTCGGCGAGCACGCCCGGGCGAACGACCTCGACGTGAACGCGGTCAAGGAGAAGCAACTGACCAACATGCGCTCCTCAACCTCTGACGTGCTGGTCCGGTTGACCCCGCCGAAACCGCTCACACTTGAGTCGGCGGTCGAGTTCCTCCGCTCCGACGAGTGCGTCGAGATCACCCCGGAATCGATCCGGCTGCGCAAGGTGGTGCTTGACAAGAACGACCGCATGAAGGCCGCCCGTGCGGTGAAGAACCTCTCGAGGTAGCAACGCCTTCCGGACCTGTTGGCCGGCCGGCCGGATCCGGCCTCTCCGACAAAGAGCGGGGCGGCGAGACCTTGATCTCACCGCCCCCTCTATGCCCTACCCCTGCCAGCCCTGCCTAGCATCCTTCCCTGGCGTGCTGACTGTCACTAACAACAGATTTCCGGGCTCAGGGTTGCGGTCTTTTCCCCGGGGATCCGAATAGGTTTATCCGGGTGAGCATCCGTCGCCCGGAACCCGCTGAATCGAGCGACAGTTCGTTCGGGACCACCACGTTCGAACTGTTCTTCGACCTGGTCTTTGTCTTTGCGGTCACCCAGGTCTCCCATCTCCTGATTGACGACCTCACCTGGACCGGCGCCCTGCACGCGACGATCGCTTTCCTTGTCGTGTGGTGGGCCTGGCAGTACACGGTCTGGATGACCAACGAGCTGGATCCGGATGTGGTCCAGGTCCGCCTGCTGTTGATCCTGCTGATGCTCGGCAGTCTCTTCCTTGCGGTCGCGATCCCGGACGCGTTCGGGGACCGTGGGCTCCTGTTTGCCGGGGCGTACGTCTTCATCCAGGTGGCCCGGCAGAGCTACCTCACCTTCGTTCCGACGACAGCCGGTTCGACCGAACGCAAGCGGTCGGCACACATTCTGGCCTGGTTTCTGATCTCGGGACTGTTCTGGATCCTCGGTGCCACGCTTGACGGGGACGCCCGGGTCGCGGTCTGGCTGCTGGCCCTGGCGGTCGACTTCGGTGCTCCACGGATCGCCTACCGTCTGCCCTTCGTCAGGCCGGTGACCCTCGATGACTGGGCGGTCGGCAGCGGGCACTTCTCAGAGCGATTTCAGGCGTTCACGATCATCGCGCTGGGGGAGACAGTGGTCCTGACCGGTGCCACGGCCTCGGGTCTCGATCTCACCCCCGGGGTGGTGTCCGCGATGGTGGCCGCCTTCGTCGGTACGGTCGCCCTCTGGTGGCTCTACTTCAACACCGTCTCGACCGTCTTCGCCGATCTGCTCGAACACGCTGACACCCGGACCGCCGTGGCCCGCGACCTGTTCACCTATGGTCACATCCCGATCGTCGCCGGAATCATCCTCTGTGCGGTCGGCAACGATCTGGCTATCCATCAGGGCGGGGATACCGTCGGGATCGCGCTGACCACCGTGCTGGTCGCCGGGCCGGTGCTCTACCTGCTCGCCTACGTCCCGGCCCGCTGGCAGGTGGACCGGAGCCTTCCCCGCTGGCGGATCGGCGGCGCGGGGGCCAGTCTGGTGGCCGGCGTGGTTGCCACGATCGTCGGCGCTTCCGTGCTGGCTCTGGGCGTCGCGCTCACCCTGATTCTGATTGCGGTGGTGGCCGGGGAGTTCCGGCTTCCGCTCACCGTTCTGACCGACCGCCGGTCCCACAACTGACGGGTTGTAACCTTCAGGGGGTGGCGATGCCGACTCCACTCCCGGATGATCTCGCCGAGTTGATCTCGGGCCAGTTTCGCCTGCTGGCCGAGCCGATGAGGCTGCGGCTCCTGGAGCGGCTCAGGGCCGGGGAGAGAAGCGTCGGGGATCTGGCGGAGGAACTCGGTGCCTCCCAGCAGAACGTCTCCAAGCACCTGCAGACGCTGTTCGGGGCGGGGGCCGTGGCCCGTCGCAAACAGGGCAACTCGGTTCTCTACCGGATCGAGGACCCCGAGTTGATGGCGATGTGCGACCAGGTCTGTTCCAGCGTCGAGCGCAGGTTCGGCCGGGTCGCCGAAGTGCTCTCCTCGATCGATCCCGCCTGACCCCTCCGGGCACCGCCGAGGTGTCGATTGTCCGGCATTATCCCGGCTTTTCTACACCTCGGTGGGGCTGGTGGGGTTTCTTGATAGTCTCTTGCTATCTATACAACTACACAATGGATTAGTAGAGGAGATCAGCGTGACCCCCGACACCAACTGTGATGCCAAACGAGGCTGGGCTCTGGAGCGAGTGCTCTTCGCCATGGCCGGAACGATGAGCCTGCTAAGCGCCCTGCTGGCAGCGGTCGTTTCCCCCTGGTTTCTGCTGCTGACCGCCTTTGTCGGCGTCAGCCAGTGGATGTACGTCCTGGTCGGTGCCTGCCCCGCATCGCTGGTCCTCACCCGGGTCTTCGGGCTCCGGCCTGCCACGGCTTCCGGAGAGCGTTCATGATGGGCCGCGCCGGCCGGTGGCTGACCGGCCACTTCCGTCTGGTGCTGGCCGCCTGGCTGGTCCTCGCGGTGGTCATGGGAATCTTTGCGCCCCGGGTCGAGCATGCCCTCTCCGGCGCCGGCTGGGAGGCCACCGGTTCGGAGTCGGTTCAGGTCAGGAACACGATCGACCGCGAGTTCGGCGGGATGTCCTCCTCGGCACTGATGGTCGTGCTTCACAGTGAGGACGGATCCTCCGACTCGGATCAGTTCAGGGCTGCGGTGGATGAGGTCAAGGCCGTTCTCGGGTCCAGCGAGGACGTGGGCCGGATCGTCACCCCGTACGACCCCGGAGGCTGGGTTTCCAGGGACGGTCGCACCGCGGTCGTCCAGGGTGCCGCCCTCGCCGACTCGAACCAGATGGTCCGGGCCGCCGACGAGCTCAAGGAGGATCTGGCTGCGCTGGACCTCCCCGGAGTCGATGTTTCCCTGACCGGGGCATCGGGCATGTGGTCCGATTTCAACCAGGCCAACAAGAGCGCGATGATGAAGTCCGAGCTCATCTCCTGGCCGGTCACGCTCGGGATCATGCTGCTCGCGTTCGGGTCGCTGGTTGCGGCGGGGTTGCCACTGATGCTGACCATTCTCGGGCTGGTTGCCGCTGCCGGAATGCTCTTCCTCGGGGCCCAGATCGCCGACATCTCGATCTGGGCGATGAACTTCGCCCTGATGTTCGCCCTCGCCCTCGGGATTGACTACGCCCTGTTCATCGTCTATCGATTCCGTGGGGCTCTGATCGATGAGGGCGGCGATCGGGCAGGGGCGGTGGAGACCACCATGGAGACGGCCGGAAAGGCGGTTCTTTTCTCCGGTCTGACCGTGCTGATCTCCCTCTCTGCCGTCCTGCTGGTGCCGAGTCCGGCGTTCCGGTCGATGGCGATCGGGATCATGCTCGCGGTCATCTTTGTGCTGGCCGCATCCCTGACCTTGCTGCCGGCGCTGCTCGGCCGGATCGGCTTCGGGATAAACCGGTTGTCGCTGCCCTGGGTCAAGGCCGGTGAGCACCGGTCACCGGCCTTCGCCCGGTGGGGTGAACGTCTCTGGGAAAAGCCGCTCCGTTACGGCATCCCGGCGCTCCTGGCGCTGCTGGTGCTCGCCTCGCCGATCCTCAAGCTGGACACCGGGATGCCCTCGATCAAGGTGGTGCCGGAGGCCGACCAGTCCCGTCTGGGCTACGAGCAGATGGTCGTCGCATTCGGGCCCGGCTCTCCGGGGGTCCTCCAGGTGACCGCCGATGCCGACGAGGCCAGGCAGGTTACGGCGATTCTCAAGGCGGACGACGGGCTGGCGGCGGTAATGCCGGCGATGCAGGGCAGCCAGGGGTCGGTCCTGATCCAGGCAGTGCCGGTTGAAGATCCCTCTTCGGCCGCCACCGGGCCGATGATCGACCGGCTGCGCGGCGACCTTCCGGCCGGCGCGATGATTGGCGGTGCCTCGGCCGAGAATCACGATCTCGAACAGGCGCTGGCCGGCAAGACCGCACTGGTGATCGGTGTGGTCATGGTTCTCGGTTTCCTGCTGCTCCTGTTTGCGCTCCGTGCCCCGGGAGCGGCGCTGCTGGGGGTGATCACCAACCTGCTGGCGGTCGGAGCCGCCTTCGGGGTGGCCAAGTTGATCTTCCAGGACGGTCACCTCGCCGGGCTGCTCGGATTCGAGTCCCAGGGCTTCCTCGACGCCTGGGCCCCGGTCTTCTTCTTCGCGATGATCTTCGCGATCTCGATGGACTACTCGGTGTTCCTGCTCAGTTCGGCCAAGGAACACTGGGAGAAACACGGGGATCCGAAGAAGGCGATGGTCGGCGGTGTCGCACACTCCGGCCGGGTGATCTTCGCCGCGGCCGGGGTGATGGTGGCGGTGTTCTTCACCTTCGCCCTGTCCGGCCCGCTGCCACCGAAGGAGATGGGCATCATCCTCGGGATCGCGGTGCTTCTGGATGCAGCCCTGGTTCGGCTGCTGCTGCTGCCGGTGCTGCTCAGGCTCGCCGGGAGGTGGGCCTGGTGGCTTCCCTCCTGGGCCGATCGGGTGCTGCCCCGGGTCCGGTTCGGTCACTGATCGGTGGATCCAGGCTAAGAGCCTATCCCGGTAGGCAGTGCTTGCCAGCGCACCGCTCGACTCGCCGGGGGCCATCCGGCCACTCGCACGGGCCACCAGCCCGCGCTTCGCGACCGGATAGCCCGCGGCTTCGCCGAATCGGCACGCTGGGCTTCGCAGCCCTACCGGGATAGGCTCCAAGAACAGGGAAGCGCGGGCCCGGGGTGTGGCCCGCGCGTCCCTCCCCCAGACTTCATGGCGACCGTGACCGGTCGGAGATATTCCTCCGAACCGATCGCGGCTGCTGCCTCCTGCGCACCCAAGACTCCGTCCCTTTCGCCCGGACTCATTCCGGGACCGCGACGGTTCACATGCCAGAGTCTGCCGGTCGCTTCCGGTTCTGACAAAGGAAAGAGGCCGTACCTGTGGCGGAACTTCGAAAAACTGCGGGAATCTACCTAAGAATCCGGATGTTTCCGGAAAATGTCCTGCCGGATCCGGCAGTCAGCCCAGCTTGGGCGACTTCCAGGGTTCGGCCAGTTTGCCCGCGATCAGCGCCGGGAGTCCCTCGATCGGGACCCGGATCTGCTCCAGCGAGTCCCGGTCGCGGAGGGTGACCTGGCTGTCATCCCTGGTGTCAAAGTCGACCGTGACCCCCCAGGGGGTGCCGATCTCGTCCTGCCGGCGGTAGCGCTTGCCGATCGAGCCGCCGGCGTCGTACTCGGTCTGGATTCCTGCGGCGCGGAGGACGGCGTTGATCTCCCGGGCCTGCTCCGGCATCCCCTCCTTGTTGAACAGCGGCAGCACCGCCACCTTGACCGGGGCCAGGCGGGGATGGAGCTTCAGCACGGTGCGCTTGCGGCCCTCGACCTCTTCCTCGTCGTAGGCGTCGACCAGGAAGGCGAGGGCGGCCCGGTCAGCTCCGGCGGCCGGCTCGATCACATGAGGCAGGTAGCGTTCACCGGAGGTCTGGTCGAAATACTCCAGGTTCTCGTTTGAGTGGGTCTGGTGCTGGGTCAGGTCGAAGTTGCCCCGGTCGGCGATTCCCTCGAGCTCGGACCATCCGATCGGGAACAGATACTCGATGTCCGAGGTCTTTGAGGAGTAGTGGGAAAGCTCGTCGCTCTCGTGGGGCCGGACCATCAGGAATTCCGGGCGGATGCCGAGATCGAGATACCAGTTGCGGCGGATCTCGACCCACTTCGCCCACCACTCGTCGGCGTCGTCCGGCGGCACGAAGAACTCCATCTCCATCTGCTCGAACTCGCGGGTGCGGAAGATGAAGTTGCCGGGGGTGATCTCGTTGCGGAAGGACTTGCCCACCTGGGCGATTCCGAACGGCGGCTTCTTGCGGGCGAAGTTGAGCACGTTCTTGAAGTTGATGAAGATTCCCTGGGCGGTCTCCGGTCGCAGGTAGACCGCGTTCGAGCCATCGGCGACCGGCCCCATGTGGGTCTCGAACATCAGGTTGAAGTTGCGCGGCTCGGAGAGTTCGCCACCACACCGGGGGCAGACGATCGGGTCGTCGTAGTCGCGGCCCTCGGCCACGTTGTCCTCACGCAGGTGATCCTCCCGCCAGCGTCTCTTGCAATCGCCGAGGCACTGCACCAGCGGATCGGTGAAGCCGGCCAGATGACCGGATGCCTCCCACACCTTCGGGTGTTGCAGGATCGCCGAGTCCAGTGCGACGATGTCGTCCCGCTCGGTCAGCATCGAGCGCCACCACTCGTTCTTGACGTTGTTCTTGAGCAGCACGCCGTAGTGGCCGTAGTCGTAGGTCGAGCCGAGCCCGCCATAGATCTCCGAGGAAGGGAAGACGAAGCCGCGCCGCTTGGCCAGGGCGACGATCTCCTCCATGGTCACTTCCGTGTTCTTCTCTGTGGCGGGGTCGATCGACATGGGGGAAAGGTATCGGGCCGGGGTGCCACGCGGGATCGGGACAGTTTTTACGGGGCGCTGCCATAATCGGCCTGCGATGCCGATTTACGAATACCGCTGTGACAACGACCACACCTTCGAGGTGAGGCAGTCGATCACCGAGGACGCCCTGACCGAGTGTCAGGTCTGTGGTGCCCCGGTGCGGAAGGTGCTGCACTCCCCGGCGATCCACTTCAAGGGTTCCGGTTTCTACAACACCGACCACGGCACCCGCAAGGCAAACAAGACCAAGGAGACCTCGGGTGCCGAGAAGAAGGGGCCGGACTCGTCCGGCTCCGATTCCGGCGCGTCCTCCTCCGATGGCGGTGCCTCCAGCGGGTCCGATTCGGGTTCATCGAAGTCCACCTCCGGCGATTCCGGCGCCAAGGTCGGCGCCAGCTCCAAGTCGGACTGATCCAGGCCCCCGGAGGCTGTGCTACCGGCCGTCGGCTGGTGGCTCCCCCGTTCCCGCTTCATTTTGGCGTGTGTACTGCGTGGTACCATTTGGTACATGGTGACGATCGGGATCAGAGAACTGAGGGACGATCTGAGCAATCACGTGAAGAGAGCCTCTCGTGGTGAGGTCGTGGTGATAACGATCGGAGGTGAGCCGCGGGCGAAGATCACGCCGCTGCCGAGCGGACCCGCGCCGGGAAGCATGGAGGAGGCCTACGCGACCGGTCGCATCATCCGTGCGCCCCGCAAAGGTCAGACTCCACCGCCGCCTCCCGAGAAAGTAGAGCTTGGGAGACCCAGCGAGGAGATCTTCAGGGAGCTGCGAGAAGATCGATTCTGATGCTGGTCCTCGACTCTTCCGCCCTGATCAAGCGGTACGCGAGCGAGGCTCACTCGGAATGGGTGGATGATCTGATGAGCCGGGATCCCGACTGGGCTGCATCGGCACTGATCGCGACGGAGACGGCGATCGGTGTGGGGCGAGGCGACCTGACCAAAGAGGTACTGGCATCAATCGATGTACGCCTCAGCCGGGATCTCGAGTTCTTCGACCTGATTCCAATCGATGCGGACTGCCTCGCCCGAGCGGTCGATATCGGCCGCGGCCTCGGAGTGAAGACCCTGGACGCCATTCATCTCGCTGCGGCTGCGGCGATTCCGGGTGAGTTTCGCTTTGTCACCTTCGACAGTCGGCAGCGACAGGCGGCCGAAGAACTCGGCTTCAACCTTCTGAGACCGCCGGTCTGAGCTCGCCTATCTGAGGTTGGCCGCGGCCCGCTGCCGTTCCGACTCGGGGATCTCGAGTGAACCTCCCGGACCGTTGCCGGACGGGATCAGCACGTCCGGCTTGGAGGAGCCGGCGAACACGGTCGAGAGCGCAAGCTGGGGCATGGCCATGAGGCCCATGTCGGAGACGAATGCCTTCGGGGCGGTCCAGCCGATGATCGGACCCTTGATGAAGTTGTAGGGCAGGCGGAGCGGGGAGGTGAGACGGCCCTTGATCCCGTTCATGATCGACTGCTGGGCCGCCGCCCGGTCGAGATCGTCGTAACCCTCCGAGTAGGCGGACGGGCCGGATCCGGGGCAGGGACTCGGCTTGCGGGTCCGGGCGTAGGCCAGGGCGGTTTCACCGTCGAGGGTGTTCGATCCCTTCTTCAGGTCGATCGTCCAGCCCCCGTTCGCCTTGCCGCCCGAGATGTCGGCGCAGAGCCGCACCGGGACATCAACCTTGACCCCGCCGATTGCATCGATGAAGTCCTCGAAACCGGTGAAGTTGAGAATCACCACATGTCCGATATCGATTCCGAGGAACTGCTCCACGGTCTCCACCTGGAGGGCGGCCCCGCCATAGGCGTAGGCGGCATTGATCTTCTGGGCGTCATGGCCCGGGATCTCGGCGTAGCTGTCCCGGGGAATACCGAGCTTCTTGAACTGACCACCGCCGGCCCGGATCACCATCAGGGTGTCGGCCCTCGCCCCTGCGCAACCGCCGTGCGGGGTCTCACCGCGAGCCTGCTGCTCGTAGCAGCGTGCATTCTGGGCGGCTCCCGGTTCCAGCGTGTCGGGCGGCCGCGAGTCGGTGCCGATGACCAGGATGTTCTGGGCCGAACCGAGAAGCCAGGGGTTGCCGCCGAGCGCAGACCTGGCTTCGCCCGAAAGTTTCATCGACTGAATCTGGGAGGAGACCGCGAACGCAAGCAGGCTCAGCCCGGCCCAGCAGGCTGCCGCAATCACGATCCAGCGAAGCCACCGGCGGCGCCGGCGGGGATGGTCCGGCCGACTGCGCCCGGGCCATCGCGGTCCCCATCGGCGTCGGGGCGATTCCTCCCGGATCGGACGATTCCCACGGCCGCCCCGATGGACTTCGTAAGGTAGGTTCTGCCGCTCCGCTGGACGGTCGGTCCGTGAACGGGATTTCTGTTTCAGCGAGTCGAGCCCGGATCCCCCGGATCGCGGGATGATCCGCCGACGAGCGCGGTAAACGCGGTACTCGGGACGGTCTGGATCGGATTTCTTCCCGTCTTGAGACATGGAGCGCTAGGAACAGTGAACTGATGAGGCAAGTGGAAACGGTTGGACTTGATCTGGGCGGCACCAAGCTCGCCACCGGGGTGGTAGCCGGAAAACCCGAGGCGGTCTGGAGCAACCAGATCTCGTCGAAGGGATATTCGCAGCTGGAGCTGGTTGACCTGCTCGCGGACCAGATCAACCGGGCACACAGCGAACGACCGGGAGTTGTCGCCGCCGGGATCGGGGTACCGGCAACGATCGATTTCGACCGTGGCCACGTGGTCAGCACGGTCAACCTCGACCTCGAGGACCTGCCGCTGCGCGACCTGGTGGCAGAGAAGGTCGGGCTGCCGGTGGTGATCGACAACGACGCGAACCTGGCAATGCTGGCCGAGGCCACATTCGGGGCGGCAAGGGGGGCCGCAAACGCCCTGCTCTTGACTATCGGCACCGGAATCGGCGGCGGGATCTGGATCGACGGCAAGCTCTACCGGGGTGCCGGCGGGGCGGGAGCCGAGCTCGGTCACATCGTGGTCGAGATCGACGGTCACCGATGCCAGGGAAACTGCCCCGGACTCGGGTGTGTCGAGGCGATGGCATCGGGCACCGCGATCGGCCGCCACGGCCGGGAGGCGGCGGAGAAGTATCCCGAATCGCTGCTCGGAAAGATGGCCGCGGAAGGTGATCGGATCGAAGGGCCGCAGGTAGCCGAGGCCGCCCGGCAGGGAGATGCGGCGGCCCTGGAGGTGGTCGATCTGACCGGTCACTATCTCGGCAATGCCCTGGTTTCGCTCGCCAATATCTTCCAGCCCGAGGTGATCGTGCTCGGTGGCGGGGTGATCGCCCTAGGCGAGCACCTGCTCGAACCGACCCGGAAGGTGGTCCGGGAACGGGCGCTCAAGCCGATGAACGAGACCCCGGTGGTGGCGGCCGAACTCGGTCCCGCTGCGGGAATGATCGGTGCCGCGGAACTCGGCAGGCTCGCCTGGGAAGGAGCCGTGTCCTGATGCCGGGCAAGCTCGTGGTCTGTCCCACCCCGATCGGCAACATGGAGGACCTGACCAAGCGGGCCCGGAGTGCCCTGGTCGCCGCGGACTACATCGCCTGCGAGGACACCCGGCGCACCGGCCGTCTGCTCGAGAAACTGGAGATCAAGCCACGCCCGAGGCTGGTCTCCAACCACGAGGGAAACGAAACATCGCGGGCACCGGAACTGGCCAACCGGATCGAGCGCGGGATGCAGGTCGCCCTGGTTTCCGACGCCGGCATGCCGGGGATCTCGGATCCCGGATATCGCCTGGTGCGGGAGTGCCTCGACCGTGGGCTGCCGGTGGAGGTCCTGCCAGGCGCCTCGGCGGTAACGGTGGCCCTGGTCGCCTCCGGACTGCCGACCGACCGCTGGCGATTCGAGGGGTTCCTGCCACGCCGGTCGGGAGAGATGGAGCGGGTCCTGAACTCGCCGGAGACCGTGGTCGCCTTCGAGTCGCCCCGCCGGATCTCGAGTTCACTGGCCGCCCTGGCCGAACTCGCCCCGGATCGTCCGGCAGCGGTCTGTCGTGAGCTGACCAAGATCCATGAGGAGGTTTCCCGGGGGACGCTGAAGGAGCTGGCGATCCGCTTCCGGGATGAGGTGAAGGGCGAGATAGTGCTGGTGATCGGCCCCTCGCAGGTGGCCGAGCAGGATCAGGATCTCGGCTACGCGGTCGAGGCGCTGAAGCGTCTGGTCAAGTCCGGCGCCCGCCCACGGGCTGCGGCGACCGTGGTCGCCTCGCTCACCGGCACCCGCGCCAACGATCTCTACAAGGCCCTGACCGGACGCGAACCGCGTCGGTGAACCCAAAGCAGGCCTCCCAGCCAGACCGGCCCTGAAACGTTCTGGAGCCGATTGTGGCCAAATAGCCTCCACTATCGGCTCCAGAACGGCTGGGGGCAGACGGGGTTTGGTTCTGGAGCCGATTCTGGCGGCATAGGCTCCACTATCGGCTCCAGAAGACTTTGGTTCTTGCCGATCGGCCTTTGATCTCGCCACGGAATATCCTCAGTCCCCGTGAGTTTCTACGTCACAACCCCGATTTTCTACGGCAACGGTGAGCCCCACCTCGGTCACGCGTACTCGACCATGGCCGCCGACATTCTCGCCCGCCACATGCGTCAGCGGGGCGAGGACGTCTTCTTCCTCACCGGTACCGACGAGCACGGCGAGCCGATCGCCCTGGCCGCCGAAAAGCAGGGGATCTCTCCGCAGGAGCTGGTCGACCGCAGCGCCGGTCAGTTCCGCGAGATGGTGGCCAGGGTCGATGCCACCAATGACTTCTTCATTCGAACCACCGACCGCGGGCACGTGGAGCGGGTCCAGCGGGTTGTGGACCGGGTGAAGGAGAACGGTTACGTCTACAGGGGGACCTACGAAGGCTGGTACTGCCCCCGCTGCGCCGACTTCAAGAACGAGTCCGAGATCGGCCCGGGTGAAACCTGCCTGATCCACGAGATCCCGCTCCATCGCGAGCAGCAGGAAAACTGGTTCTTCAGGCTCTCTGCCTTCCAGGAAAAGCTGGAGCGGCTCTACGAGGAGCACCCGGGGATGATCCAGCCCGATTTTCGTCGGAACGAGGCCCTCGCCTTCATCCGGCAGGGTCTCCGCGACGTGTCGCTCTCCCGGTCCGAGCTTTCCTGGGGGATCCCGCTCTCCTGGGACCCCGATCAGGTGATGTACGTCTGGTTCGACGCGCTGCTCAACTACTACACCGCGCTCGGCTACGCCCGTGACGGGGAGGACCTCACCGACCGCTTCTGGCCCGCCTCGTGGCACATCATCGCCAAGGACATCCTCAAGTTCCACACCGTCTACTGGCAGGCCTTCCTGATGGCGGCCGGGATCGAGGTTCCCCGCCGGATCTTCATTCACGGCTACCTGCTGATGGGCGAGAAGAAGATGTCGAAGTCACTCGGCAACGTGCTCGATCCATTCGAGGTGATCGAACGCTTCGGGGCGGACGCACTGCGGTTCTACTGCTTCCGGGAGGTCTCCTTCGGCCAGGACGGTTCGATCTCCACCGCCGGCTTCGAGAACCGTTACGAGACGGAGTTGGCCAACGATTTCGGCAACCTCGCCTCGCGCAGCCTGGCGATGATTTCCCGCTACCGGGAGGGTACGGTCCCGCGGTCCGACCCCGACCCGATGCTCGCCCCGGACTTCGACGGAATCGTCGAACGGGTTTCCGGCCTGCTCGACGAGGCGCAGATCAGCCAGGCGCTGGAGGAGATCTGGGTGCTGGTCCGTCGACTCAACCGGTATGTGGAGGAGAGCCAGCCGTGGGTCTTGGCCAGGGACGAAGGCGACGCTGAACGACTCGATCAGGTGCTCTTCTCCCTGGCCGAGGGGCTCCGGGTTCTCGCCCTGCTGCTCCACCCCTGGCTCCCGAAATCGAGCGCCACCCTGCTGGCAGGACTGGGCGAGGCGGAGCTGCGGCTGACCGGGTTCGGAACGGGGTCAATGTCCGGACGACAGGTCGAGAAGATCGCGCCGCTTTTTCCCAAGCTTTCGTAAGCTCTGGTGTGTCGGGCCGTCCGGTCCGGATCAATCAAAGGGGAGGGCGCATGAGTACTCGATCGAACGATCGCGAAGAGGAGCGGACGGACCGCAGGTTTCGAGTCACGCCGGCAACCGTGATCGCGGGACTGGCACTTTTCGTCGCCCTCGGCGGCACCTCGATCGCCGCCACGGGGCTGATCAATGGCAAGCAGATCAAGCCGGGCACGGTCACCGCCAAGCAGATCAGGAACCGGACGATCACCACTGCGAAGCTTGCTCCGGCCACTGTCAAGGGACTGCGGGGGAGGGTCGGGCCAACGGGAGCGACCGGACAGAAGGGTGAGACCGGAGCTGCCGGGGTAACCGGACCGGCCGGACCTGCCGCCTTGCCGGCCGCTTTCGAGAACGAGTCGGATCAGCTGGCCATCCCCGCGAACGCCGGGGCGGTCGATCTGGCCGAGCTGAGCCTTCCGGCGGGCCGCTACCTGATCACCGCCAAAGCGGTTCTGAAACCGGCCGCACCCGCGACCACAAGCTGCTGGGTTCCGGCCGACTACGGTGACTTCGTCGACACCTCGAACTGGAACGCAAACGGTCCGGGCGAGGCCGGCACACTGGCGCTCACCGGGATCACCCCGTCCGGCACGACTCACGTCAGTCTGCGTTGCTTCACCGAGGATGTGGCTTCGATGACCGGGCGCAACAAGTTGGTGGCGATCCCGGTCGCCGGCTGATCGGCCGATCCGCCGAGCCATGCAGCTTCTGGACCTGGCGGCGCACTGCCTCTACTATCCAGGCATGTTCAAAGTCAGGGCAGTTGTTGCCTCGATCGCCGTTGCCTTGATCGGTGCCGGCTTCTTTGCGTCGACCGCTCCGGCAGCGGACACTGCGGCCGTCCCGCTGTCGATCAAGGTCGCCCCGTTTGCCGGCAAGAAGGTCAAGGTTGCCAGGAAACTGAAGGTGATCGTCAGCTGCGATCGAGATTGTGTCGCCAAGGTGAGAATCACCCTGATCACCCCCGCCGGCAACAGCAAGGTCGGGGGTGCCCGAAGCCTGCCCGAGAATCGAAGCTGGATCACCGGAATGGTGCTGACCCGGTTCGGGGTCGGAGTGCTCCGAAATCATTTCCGCCGGTCCCGCCTGAAGGTCGTGGTCCGGGCCCGGGACCCGCAGGCCGGAGCTTGGTCGCAGGTGACCAGAACCTTCCGTTTTCGGCGCCAGTGAGGACGGACCGGACTCGGGCGGCCACGCTCTAGATGATTGATTCCTGAGTAACGGGCGTCCGGGGGTTCGTCCGATCAAGCAGTTCAAGAAGGAGGGCGAAGAGCTTGCCGGTGGCAAGTTCGAGTCCCGACGACGCCGAAATGCGCCGTATCGGGCGGATCATCCGGACGTGGGTGAGTTGGGAATCAATCATCTAGGCTCAAGGCGTGATCGATTCCCACGCACACGTGAGCCGCTGTCCGATCTCCCCGGAGGAGCTGCTCGCCAACGCGGCCGCGTCCGGAGTCGAGCGGATCCTGACCGTGGGCCTCGAGGAAAGCTCGAACCGGGAACAGATCGCGCTCTGCGAAGCCTTCGACGGGCTTTTTGCCGCGATCGGGCGGCATCCCAACGATGCCGACGGTTTCGATGATGAGGCCGCCGCCGACATCGAGATGCTGGCTGAACACCCGGAGGTGCGGGCGATCGGCGAGACCGGCCTAGACTTCTTCCGTGACACCGCCGATCCGGCTTCTCAGCGGCGGGCCTTCGCCGCCCAGGCGGGGATCGCCGCCCGGACCGGCCTGCCGCTGGTGATTCACGTGCGCGACCGGGAGGGTCGTGAGGACGCCGTTGCCGAAGTCTTCGAAACCCTTGACCGGATCACCGAGGAGTCCGACGAGGGTCTGACCGTGATCCTCCACTGCTTCTCGGCCCCCGGCTGGGTTGAACGGGCGGCCGGGCGCGGCTGGTACTGCTCCTTTGCCGGCAACGTCACCTACCCCGCCAACCAGGGGCTGCGTGACGCCGCCGCACAGGTGCCGGAGGAGCTGATCCTGGTTGAAACGGACTCGCCCTACCTCACCCCGCAGTCGAAGCGACGGGAACGGAACCAGCCCGCAAACGTGGTCGAGACGGCTCGCACCGTGGCCGAGGTCCGTGAGGTCTCGTACGAGGAGCTGGAGCGGACGGTCACCGACAATGCCGCCCGCCTGTTCGGATGGTGAGGCTCGGCCAGAATTTCCTGGCCGACCCGAACCTGCTCGAGGCGATCGTCCGGGACTCGGGAGTGGGGCCGGACGACTGTGTGCTCGAGGTCGGGCTTGGTGAAGGAGTCCTGACCGAGCGGCTGGCCGAACGCTGCCGCAGCGTCCAGGTGATCGAACTGGATCGTGGCCTCGAACCGGGGGTGACCGAACTACTTACCCGCGAGCACGTGACCGTGATCTGGGAGGACGCGGTCAGGACCGACCTGACGAGACTGGACCCGACTCCGACCGCGATGGTCGCCAACCTGCCGTACTCGGTCGCCACTCCGGTAATCCTCCGCACCGCATTCGAGCTGCCTTCGATCCGGTCCTGGACGGTGATGGTCCAGAAGGAGATCGGCGATCGGCTCCGGGCCGAGCCGGGTTCGAAAACCTACGGGGCCCCCTCGGTGCTGCTTCAGCTCACCGGCGAGGTGCGGCGGCTCCGTCGAGTCCCGCGCGAGGTGTTCCGGCCGAGGCCGAGGGTCGACTCGGCGATTCTCCGCATCGATCGCACCGGGCCCGGGCCGGACGAGCGAACCCGGCATCTGGTCAAGGCGGCCTTCGCCCATCGGCGCAAGGCCCTGGCCCGATCGGTCGAGCTGACCCTGCCCGGTTCGCTGGAGTCGGTCCGGGCGGCGCTTGACCGGATCGGGCGTGACCGGGGCGTCCGGGCGGAGGCACTTGCCCCCGGTGAGTTCGAGGACCTTGCCGCCGCGGTTCGCCTTCCGGGAGAATCCGGCCCCGGACTGTGACCATCGATCTGAAAAGCCAGCCGCCACCCTGGGTGCTTGACGCCCCGGCGAAGCTCAACCTCTGTCTCTATCTCGGTCCGCTGCGTAAGGACGGGCTACACGATCTGGCCTCGATTTTTGAGCCGCTCGGGCTTGAGGACCGGCTCACCCTGACCCCGGCTGAGCGTGACCGGGTGCGGGCACCGGGAGTGGTCGGGGAGAACATCGTCACCAAGGCACTCAGGCTGTTGCGTTCCGAAGGCTGGAATGAGGGTCCGTTCACGATCGAGATCGAGAAACGGATCCCGGTTGCGGCCGGGTTGGGGGGCGGAAGCGCAGACGCGGCCGCGATCCTCCGGCTGGCGGTCGGGGCGGTTGAGGACATCACCGGGATCGCCTTGATGCTGGGGGCCGATGTGCCCTCTCAGCTCAACCCGAAACCGCTGCTGGTGGAGGGGGTGGGTCAGCGTCTGACCACGCTGCCGGTCCCGGCCGAGCACTGGGTCGTCCTGCTGCCGGTCGAGGGCGGGCTTTCGACCGGGGCGGTGTTTCAGGAGGCCGATCGACTCGGGCTCGCTCGAACCCAGGCCGAGATCGACGAGATCTCCGGGCGGCTCTGGGCCGTGGCGACCAACGGGGTCTCCCCGCTGGCCTATCCGGCGCTGCTTGTGAACGACCTCGAACCGGCGGCGATGTCGCTCAAACCGGAGATCGGCCTGGCGAAGGAACGAATGGCTGGCGCCGGGGCGGAGTTCACCGGCATGACCGGGACCGGACCGACCGTGTTCGGGATTTTTTCCGAACGGGAGGCGGCCGAAGCGGCGGCGGTCGGGATCGGTGAGGATGCGATCTTCTGTGCTGCCGGCGCCTGGACCGGAGCTTCAGGGCTGCACCTGGACGGCGAGCGGTGAGGATTCCCGAAAGCAGGCGCGGTCGGATCATCCTGGCGATCGGGATTCTGGTGACTGCCGCGGCCGCTTTTCTACTCTTCCGGCGCTTCTCTCCCAATCTCGATCCGCAGCACCTGCTGAACGAGTTCGCCAATCTGCTCGGCGCCTGGACCTATCTTCTGGTCGCGCTGCTCTCCTTTCTGGAGACCGGGGCGTTCGTCGGTCTCGTGGTCCCGGGGGAAACCGCCCTGCTGGTCGCCGGGGCGATCGCCGGGCAGGGGGTGATCAACCTTTACCTTCTGATCGCGATCGCCTGGCTCTGCGCAGTACTCGGGGACACCACCAGCTTCTGGCTCGGTCACCGGCTGGGACGGGACTTCATCCTCAAACACGGCTCCCGGATCCTGATCACCCGGGAGCGGTACGAGAAGGTCGAGGAGTACTTCGAGGATCATGGTGGCAAGACGGTCCTGGTCGGACGTTTCATCGGGCTGATCCGGGCGCTTTCGCCATTCGTCGCGGGAAGCTCCGGCATGAAGTTCCCCGATTTCCTCCCGTTCTCGATCCTCGGGGCCGGAGCGCAGGTTTCGATCCATATCGTGGTCGGATACCTGTTCGCCCGCTCACTCGATGCCGCGGCCCACTGGGTCGGAATCGGTTTCCTCGTGTTCGGGAGCCTGGTCGCGCTGACTGTGGGTGTGGTCATGGCGCGAAAGTGGCTGCGGGTGCCGGCCAACCGGGTCCGGTTCCGGCGCAGGCTGGAGTCGGGCCGGTTCACCGGACCACTGCTTCTTCGGCTCACACCCCTGTTCGAGTTCCTCCGGGACCGGCTTACCCCCGGTGGCACCTTCGGGCTCGAAGCGACCTCCCTGCTCGCCGTCCTCGCGGTCACCTCCTTCACCGTGATCGCCTTCACCGAGGTCACCCTTGACAACCCCGGCCCGACCCCGGGTGATCTCCGGGCGCTCGACGTGGTCGGGTTCCTGCGTGCCGACTGGCTCGACTCGGTTGCCCGGGCGATCACCGACCTCGGATCGACCGCGGTGCTGCTGCCGTTGATCGTGTTCACCGCAGCCCTGCTGCTGGTGAGCCGACGCCCGCTGGAAGCCACCGTCCTGCTGTTCTCTGCGGTCACCGTCTTTTTCGGGGTCGACGCGCTGAAGGAGTACGTTCAGCGACCGCGGCCGGAGGGGGCGATCATCGCGGTGCCGGGTTACTCCTTCCCCAGCGGGCACGCTGCCCACTCGGTCTTCTATCTCTGGCTGGCGATCACGATCGCGGTGCGGTTGCGTCCCGACATGGTGCGGAAGGCCGCGGTGGTGGCGGTCGGGGCGGCAGTGACCGTGATCGTCGGGTTGAGCAGGGTCTATCTGGAGGTTCACTACCTGAGCGACGTCACCGCGGGCTGGGCGCTGGGCGGCTTCTGTTACGCGCTCTTCGCAACCGTCACCCTGCTGTCCGTCCGCTTGCGTAACAATCCCTCACCGTGATCGCGATTGCGACCAACGTCTGGTACTTCGGTGCCGCCGGGATCGTCAGTCTGGCCGCCTTCATCGGCCTGATCCTGGTTCCTGCGATGAAGTCCTTCGGCCGCTGGCCGGAGCGAGTCGCCGCCGGGTTTCTCTCGCTGTTTGTGCTCGGCGGTCTGGTCACGGTCGGGGTGCTGGCCGGACTGGCCTGGGTCCTGGTTTCCCAGGACATCTCCGGGATCTTCCCCTGGTCCGGCAGCTAAACCTCGATTCACAGACCTGCACGACCCTGGTCCCCCTTTCTCTTTCTGGAGCCGATTTAGGCGGCATGGCCGCCACAATCGGCTCCAGAACGGGTTGGGGCTTTTCGACTGGGTGGAGCTGCAACGAAAAGGGGCGGGATTGCTCCCGCCCCTTTCGTCGCGGTCTTCGGGTTCTAGCTGACCCTGCCGGTCCGCTTGATCGTCAGCTTGCCGCTGTTGGTCTGGCCGCCACCCTTGATCCGGACGGTGGCGGTGCCCTTCTTCAGGCCTTTCTTGCGGCCCTTGCCCTTGAAGGCCTTGCGGGCCTTGGCGGTCAGCTTCAGCTTGACGGTCTTCGAGGCCCCCTGAAGCAGGGCCGGGGTCCGGCCCTTGGCCAGCACGCCCTTGAGCTTGCCCTTGCCCCGCACCGTGGCACTGCCTGCCTTACAGGAGTTGGCCGCCGTGCAGGTGACCCTGATGGTGAGCGTCCTGCCCTTGGCCGAGCCACGCTTCGCCGCCGTGCTGGTTCCGACGAGCCGAACCGATCCGATCTTGCTGTAGTCCTTCATCAGCGTCTTGCCGGCCGGTACCGGTTTGGCCAGCGGCTTCTTGACCAGGCCCTTCAGCGAGCCCGGCTTCTCCATCACCGGCAGACGGACGTCGATGTTGCTGATCTTCACGTCCCGCTGGTCGTTCGACGGCAGGATGTAGTCCAGCATCCGCTGGTTCGGATCCTTGTGGCCGTCCCGCGGCAGCAGCTGGAGTCGTGCCGTTGTGCCCGGCTCGAACCGGTAGCCGTTGCCGTGAAGCTGGAACACCTGACGGCCGGACTTGTCGGGACGGTAGACACCCCGGGCGATGATCCGTTCCTGGCGGTTCTTGACCTCCAGCAGCCGGGCTGCGATCTGTGACTCGGGGCCGTTGGCAACGCTGATGTCAGCGGACACCGTCGGTGAACCGGCCAGGGTGAAGCCACCGGCCGGGGTGACCGGGAAGTCAAGCTGGACCACGCCCGGCTCGTTGACATCCGGGGCGGTGGTGCAGCCGTCATTCACGGTGGTGAACTTGGAGGCGATGCCATCGACGCCACCCGATGCCTTGATCACCTGGCTCCTGGTGCTGTTCAGACGCAGCTCGCCCGAAGAGAGCGCCGACCAGCTGGGTGCCTTGAAAGGACCGCCCGAGGGGGACGAGTAGGGGCAGACCTGGGTCAGGAGCTCGACTCCGGCTTCCGGTTGTGCACCCTGGCCCAGCAGGTAGTAGTCGAACCACTTCACGACCGTCTGGAGGCTGGTCTCCTTGTCGGCGTCACGACCCTGTTCGATCCCCTGACCGAAGGCAGGGGCCCGGGGATGGCCGATGTCGGCGAACAGCAGGCCGACCTTGGCGTCCGGGTGGTGGGTCTTGGCCCGGTTGTAGTAGCGGATCGATTCGTCCGGCGGGAAGAGATCGTCGGTCAGACCCTCGGCGATGATCATCGGAGCCGGAGTGACCGAGTCGTCGATGTAATAGGCCGAGTGGAAGTTGGTCATTTCGTTCAGCATCGTCTTCGCCGCAGCCGCGTTTGGTCCGGTGCCGTACGGTTCGCCCGCGGCCATCATCGAACGCCAGTTGCGGACGTCCCACTTGGGGCTGGGGGTGAACCCGAGCTCCGGGTAGTCACCGGAGAAGTTGTCACCGGCGCCGAACAGCAGGTTGATGATCGCCGACTTCATCACCCCGTACTTGGTGCTGTCCTTGAAGGTTCCGTCGGCGTTCTGTGGGCCGTACGGGTTCAGGGCCGTGTAGTCGAGTGTGGTCCCGTTCGGGACCAGCGAGTAGGCGAAGTCGGTCGGCGGCACGACCGGGGCCGCGACCGCGATCTCCAGGCTCTTGCCGTCGGGACTCTTCCACGGCTGAAGGCTGCCGTCGGGAAGCATGATCCGGTTCCTGAGGGAACCGAGATCCATCGACTTGGCACCGCCGTAGGAGGCGCCGACCGAACCGATCTTGTCCGGGATGATCAGGCCTTCGTCGGCCAGCAGGCCGGCGAAGTACTGGGCGTCACGGACCTCGTAGCGGGCGTCCATCAGGTGGATGAAACCGTCGTCGCAGGCATCCGGGCCGTAGCCGTTCGGCTGGGTCTGGGTCAGGGTCGCGACCGCATTCTTCTTGCCACAGGAGAACTTGAAGCCACGCTCGGTCATCGAGAACACGGCGACTCCCTTGTCGGTGAACCGCTTGAGGTCACCGCCAAAGCCCTCCTTGCCGCCACCAAAACCGTGGAAGTACATCGCCATCGGGTAGGGGCCTGGACCAAACTGGCCCGGGTCGGGCAGGCCGAAGTTGATGTCGATCGGGGTGCCGTCCCAGCTCGGCACGGTCCGGGCGACCGCCTGGTTCGAGCCAGGGGCGGCATTCGGGTCCCCTCCGGGGCCGCTGCACTCGATCACGTTGGTGGAGCCGTTCTGGGTGCAGGGCAGCTTGCCGTTGAAAACCCCGTCGACTAGCGGGTTGACGGCTGCGTTCGCCGGTCCGGCGAGCACGAGGGTGGCGACGAGCGCGATCAGAGCGCCGACGAGCTTTCGCATTGGTTTTGGTTCTCCCTATTTCCGGACTTTGACTTTTTCGGGGCATTCCGCAAAGCGGCGCCCACATCTCCCTGTAACACAGGCCAGCCCGAAAGGACCGGCACGAAGGCAAAGAGTATCAGCCGTCCCTGATCGGGCCTGAATCGGTTCCGAAAAGCAACCGGCGGCTGTCTGGAGACAGCCGCCGGTGTCAGGAGATGAAACGGTCGAAGGCTCTACCTCACGCGGCCGGTGCGCTTCACGGTCACGTGACCGGCGTTCCTGCCGCCGATCGTCACCTTGGCGCGGAGGCTCTTCAGCCCCTTGACCCGCTTGATCTTCACCTTGCCGCGCTTGCGGATCTTCCTCTTGCTGTCGCGGAACAGCTTCCGGGCCGCGTTGGTCAGCTTGAGCTTGACCGTGGCGGTCTTGCCGGCCTTGACCCTGACCGTGCCGGCGGCCAGCTTGACGTTCCTGCCCTTGGCCTTCTTGCCCTTCGGAGCGCCCTTGAAGAGCACCTTGACCGGGGCGCACCTGGCGGCACCGGTCTGGGGGGCGGCGCAGCGGAAGCGGGCGGTGAGCTGCCGGCCCTTCACCGTCACCCGGCCGACCCGGGTGACCGTGCCGTTCTGATAGGCGGCGAGGGTGACCGCGCCGATCTGCTCGTTGCCCCGGGCCAGGGCGGCACCGGGCCGGGCAGGCAGCACCCGCGGGGCGGGCTTGGTGACCAGTCCCGCTAGGGATCCGGGGCTGTCCTTCACCGGGACCCGGAGGTCCATGTCGGAGACGGTCACCGGCTGCTGGCCGTCGGACGGACGCCCGAAGTTGGAGAGCAGGGCGCTCTTGTCGGCCCCTCCGTCGTAGGGCAGCAGCTCCAGCCGCAGGACGTGACCCTCCTTGACCGTCCAGCCGTTCGGGTTGAGCTGGAACACCTGTCGGCCGGAGTTCTCCGGGCGCCAGAGGGCGCGGTTGACCAGGGTCTTGACGCTGCCGTCCGGGGAGACATCGACCAGACGGGCGGCGAGCTGCGAGTTTTCACCGGCGACCTGGATCTTGGCGACCACGGTCGGGGAACCCATCACCGTGAAGCCACCGGCCGGGGCCGGGGCGAGCTCGTAGTTCGCGGTCCCGGCCTCCTGGGCGCCGGGAGCCTCCGAGCAGGCCTTGCCGGCAGGGGGCGCGCTGGTCGGGTTGAACGCGTTGCCCGAGGCGCGATCACCGCCGCCCGGGGAGACGGTCTGCGAAGCGGCGCTCCGCAGCCGGATCTCACCCGGCGACTGCGAGGCCCAGTCCTTGGTCACGAAGGGTCCTCCGTCGGGATCACCGTCGGGGCAGACCTGGGTGAAGGTGGTCACGTCGCTGGCCGGTTTCGCACCGGTGCCGGCCAGGTAGTAGTCGACCCACTGGTCGTCCAGCGCGTCCTTGGCGGCCCCCACATCGCTGCCGTTCTGGCCACGCATGTGGCCGAAGGAACCGAAGAACAGTCCGATCGGTGTGTTCGGGTACTGGGCCCGGGTGCGGTTGTAGTAGCGGGTTGCTTCGTTGGCCGGGAACAGGTCGTCGGTGAACCCGGAAGAGATGAAGAGCGGGGCCGGTGGCTGGCTGTGATCGATGTAGTAGGAGGAGTGGTGAGCGGTGATCTCATCCAGCATCTGCTTTGCACCGCTCTTGCTGTCGTACGGCTCGCCGGCATCCATGAAGGCCTTCCAGCCGGTCAGGTCGGCTGAGGGGTCCTGCCCCTTCGGCGCGTAGTAGGCCGGGGCCAGAAGGCCCGAGGTGTAGAGCCCGTTCACGTAGGACTGTTTCATCACGCCGAAGCGGCCGTGGTACGAGGCGTCCTTGATGTAGTCGACGTTGGAGCCGTTGGGTACCAGCGAGTAGGCGAGGTCGGTCCAGGGGATGTCCGGGACCGAGACCGCGAGGCTCATCGGAGTGCCGTCCGGGCTCTTCCACGGGGCGTACTTGCCGTCGGGAAGCATGATCCGGTCCTTCAGGGCCGCCAGGGCCATCGACATCCCGCCGCCGTAGGAGCCGCCGGTCGAGGCGATCTTGGTCGGC
The DNA here is from genome assembly GCA_023958085.1 of Solirubrobacterales bacterium. Classification (GTDB taxonomy): domain Bacteria; phylum Actinomycetota; class Thermoleophilia; order Solirubrobacterales; family 70-9; genus 67-14. Next base: position 29,294 of record JAMLGI010000017.1, read on the forward strand.
TGGACCAGGCCCTCGTCGACCAGCATTCCGGCGAAGGTCTGGGCGTCACGCACCTCGTAGCGGGTGTCGTCCAGTCTCAGGTAACCCTTGGTGGCGCAGACCGGATCCGCCGCCTTGGCGTTGGCGGTGCCGCAGGACTCGTGGAAGCCGCGGTTCGACTGGCTGAAGACGGCGTAGCCCTTGCTCAGCCAGTGCTGCATGCCGGGGAAGTTGATCTTGCCTCCGCCGTAGCCGTGGAACATGTAGACCAGCGGGTAGGGACCTTCGCCCCACTGGCTGTTGGTCGGGTTCGGGAGCGCGAAGTTCACGTCGATCGGAACCCCGTCGAAGGACTTGACCGTCGACCGGGTGTTGACCGGCTGCGGGTTGTGCTGGCCGGTGCCGCACCAGGTCTGGCCCTCGTTCGGTCCCGGGCCCTGGGTGGTGCAGCTCACCGCACCGTCAAAGACCGAGGCCGGGGCCGCACCGGCGACCGACGGAACCACAAACAGGGCCGCGAGGGCGGCAAACAGGACGACAAACTTGCGCATTTCTCTCCGGTTCAGCTGAGTTGGTTTCCCCAAGCCGGAGCCATGCAGCAAGCGATTCCGGCCGTTGCGGGCACCCTATAGAACGCAACTGTTCACAACAAGTTGCGCCGCTCGACCACCCCGACAACCCCCCCAACCGTTCTGGAGCCGGTTTAGGACACATAGCGACCACGATCGGCTCCAGAAAGTTCGTCTCGGCCTTTGTCCCCGTTCTGGAGCCGATTTAGGTCAAATGGCGTCCACAATCGGCTCCAGAAACAAGTGGGGGCTGTTGAGCCAGATGACTGCATTAGCTCCGGGGGGAGGACTCGAACCTCCATAGCCGGGACCAAAACCCGGTGGGTTAGCCAGTTACCCCACCCCGGAAAGCGGTCGGGACAGTATCCCCGATCACTGCCGATCTGACGCCTCTGGCCCGGGTAGGGTGTCTTCATGGCTGAAGATGCTGAAGTTCCCGGGGGATCTGTAAACACCAAGGCGCTCAAGTGGCTCGGAGTCCTGTTGATCGTCCTCGGGGCGGTGGCGATTCTGGTTCCCGCCCTGGCCTCCTTCACGGTGACGATCTTCATCGGCTGGGTGCTGATCTTCGGGTCCGTCTTTCTGTTTGCCTCGGCCTTCTCCAACCGCAGCGGCTGGAATCTCCTCACCGGAATCGTCTGGGCGCTGCTCGCCCTGATTGCCGGGGTCTGGCTGCTGGTGGATCCCGGCCGCGGCACCGAGACTCTGACCCTGATCGTGATGATCTACTTCCTCGTTTCCGGGGTGTTCAAGCTGGGCATCTCGATCAGCGGACGGGGCACCCCCGGCATCGGCTGGCTCGCCGTCAACGGGGTTCTCTCGATCGTGATCGGCCTGATCGTGCTGGTCGACATGCCCGAATCCGCCAGTTGGGCAATCGGCCTGCTGGTCGGGATCGATTTCATCTTCGCCGGCTGGGGCCTGATCAATTTCGGCGCGGCCGTGAACCGTCTGGACGAGGCGGGCTGAACCCCCGGACTTCCCTCCGGCGTCGTCTGGCGGGATAATCGGGACGGTTTGTCTCCGTCGATCTCGACAACCGCGCTGATCATGGCGGCGGGTCAGGGTACCCGCATGCGTTCCGACCTGCCCAAGGTGCTCCACCCGCTCTGTGGCCGGGCGATGATCGAGTGGCCGGTCCGGGCCGCCCGGGAGGCCGGGATCGGGCGGGTCGCGGTGATCGTCTCCCCGGACCGGGACCTTTCCGGCCATCTGCCCGAACAGACCGAGATGGTGGTCCAGCCGGAGGCGAACGGAACCGGCGGCGCGGTGCGGGCCGCGATCGACGTGATCCGGGGCTCGGGTGACGTCCTGGTGCTCTCCGGTGACGTTCCGCTGGTTTCAGCCGAGGTGATCTCGGAGCTGATCGAGGCCCATCGCCAGGCGGCCGCTGCGGCGACGGTGATGACCGCGATCCTCGAGGACCCGGGCTCCTACGGCCGGGTGGTCCGGGACGGTGACGGGGCGGTCGAACGGATCGTCGAGGCCAAGGCGCCTGGCGATGCCACCCCGGAAGAGCTCGAGATCCGCGAGGTCAACTCCGGTACCTACGTCTTTTCCGGCGAGTCGCTCGTTTCGGCCCTGGGCGAGATCGACAGCGACAACGCGCAGGGCGAGTACTACCTCCCCGATGTGCTCAAGGTGATGCGAGGCCGGGGCGAAGCGGTGGCCGCACATGTTGCCGCCGACCCGGCGATCAACCTCGGAATCAACAGCCGGGCCGATCTGGCCGCGGTCGAAGCCGAGGCCCGGCGGCGAATCAATCAGGGTCACATGCAGAACGGTGTCACGATCGTCGATCCGGCTTCGACCTGGATCGACGCCGGCGTCACGATCGGGCGCGACGCCCGGATCGAACCGGGCACCTCGCTCAAGGGGGCTACCGAGGTCGGACCGGAGGCCGAGGTCGGCCCGCACTCGACCGTGATCGATTCCGGGATCGGGGCCCGCTCCCGGGTGATCCATTCCTACCTGAACCTCTGCGAACTGGCCCCGGACTGCACGGTCGGACCGTTCGCCTACCTGCGGCCGGGGGCGCGGCTGGAAGACGGAGCCAAGGCCGGCACCTTCGTCGAGATCAAGAACTCGACCGTCGGCGCGGGGGCGAAGGTGCCGCATCTCTCTTATGTGGGTGACGCCGAGATCGGCCCGAAGGCCAACCTCGGGGCCGGCACCATCACCGCCAACTACGACGGGGTGAACAAACACCGGACCGTGATCGGAGCCGGCGCCCGGATCGGGGTCGACACGATGCTGGTCGCCCCGGTGGAACTCGGCGACGAAGCCTGGACCGGCGCCGGCACCGTTATCCGGCAGAATGTTCCCCCGGGGGCGCTGGCGGTGAGCCGCGGCGACCAGAGAAACCTGGATGACTACGCCGAGCGGCGCAAGGCCCGCGAGGCAGAAGAGGATCGAAACTCGTGACCATCGGACAGTCGGCCGTAGCGGCATCTTCGACCATCCCCCACGACTACTCGAAGCGGGCGATGGTCTTCGGCGGACGCAGCTCACAGGAGCTGGCGGCGAAGATCGCGGCCAAACTGGGCCTCTCGGTCGGCGAGGCAACGCTCAAGACCTTCAGCGACGGAGAGATCTACGGCCGCTACGAGGAGTCGATCCGGGGGGCCGACGTGTTCCTGGTCCAGTCGACTTGCGCCAACGTCGAGACCGGGATGACCCCCAACGACGCCCTGATGGAGCTGATGATCATGGCCGACGCCGCCCAGGGCGCCTCGGCCCACCGGATCATCGCGGTGATGCCCTGGTTCGGCTACGCCCGGCAGGACAAAAAGTCCGCTCCGCGTGAGCCGATCACCGCCCGGGTTGTCGCCCGGGCCCTGGAGTCAGTCGGGATCGACCGCGTTCTGACCATGGACCTCCACGCCGGGCAGATCCAGGGTTTCTTCGACATTCCGGTCGATCACATGACCGCCACGCCGATGCTGACCCAGTACTTCCTCGACCAGTACGAGGCCAAGGATCTGGTCGTGGTCTCGCCGGACGCCGGCCGGGCCAAGGCGGCCCGGAACTTCGCCCGCAAGATCGGCACCGAGTGGGCGATCATGGAGAAGGAGCGCCCGGAGCAGCAGGTGGCCGAGATCGGCTACGTGGTCGGCGACGTGAGAGACAAGATCGCGGTGATCTCGGACGACATGATCGACACCGCGGGCACTCTCTGCGCCGCTGCCCGCACCGTGCTGGACGAGGGTGCCAAGAGCGTGATCGCCTGCGCCACCCACGGGGTCTTCTCCGGTCCCGCCTACGAACGTCTCGCCTACGAGAACTCGGGGCTGGAGAGGATCGTGGTCACCGACACCATTCCTCTCCGTGACGGGGCCCCTGACAACATCTCGGTCCTGACCACGGCCGGTACCCTGGCCGACTCGATCCGCCGCATCTTCACCGACGACTCGGTCTCCGAGATCTTCGCCGGCGAGAACCAGCTGTTCTGATTCAGCACCGCAACTCAAGAGTTGCCGGTAGCAGCGCTGTTTTCGATGTTGGCGGTCAGCCCTGGTGGACGGTTACCTTGAGAGTCGATGATCGAGTCGAACCAGGACGGGAGAATCGGCGGCGACCCGAGTTTGACTCCTCTGCCTACTCTCGGCGTGATGAGACGACATGGCTGACAACCTGACCCCTGGTCGGCGAAGCGATCTGATGCGGCGAGTTCGCACGCGTGACACGGCTCCGGAGGTCGAGCTCCGCAAGGCTCTATGGGCGAGAGGCGTCCGCGGTTGGCGGCTTCATCCAACGGGTATTCCCGGCAAGCCCGATGTCGTCTGGATCGGACGTCGGATAGCCGTGTTCGTCGATGGAGCCTTCTGGCACGGTCATCCCGACTACTACCACGGACAGTCCGGGGAGTTCTGGGATCGGAAGATCGCACGCAACAAGGAGCGGGACCTCAATGTTAATGCGGAGCTGACGGATCTTGGCTGGACCGTCTTCCGGGTTTGGGATTTCGAGATCGAGCGGGACGCCGGGGCATGTGCCGATCGAGTGGCAAGGTTGCTTGACGCGGCCAGATAGCAGTACGAACATGCGTTCGCCCTCTCTCCGTCCGACCGGTGATCTAGCCTCCTCGGATATGGCGCCCTTCTCTTTGGTCGATCTCTTTGCCGGATGTGGCGGCATGACACTTGGTTTTGAGCAGGCCGGGGATTTCGATAGTCGGTTCGCCGTGGAGTGGGATGAGGACGCGGCCGAAACGTTTCGAAGGAACTTTGGCGATCACGTTTTCGTAGGACCGATTGAGAATGTCGTCGAGTTTCCTTCGGCAGACGTGGTCGTTGGCGGCCCGCCGTGCCAAGGGTTTTCACCGTTGAATATGAAGGGCGTCGGCCTTGAACGAAGGTCGCTCTGGACCGAGTACCTGCGGGCGTTGGAGCAAGCCGGCCCTCAAGCCTTTGTCATGGAGAACGTTCCCGAGCTGCTCCGTTCGGCCGAATACGCCGCCTTCCGCGAGGCAGCGGGCCAACTCGGATTCGGGGTTGAGGGACGGATCCTGAATGCGGCTGATTTCGGAGTTCCGCAGCGCCGCCGTAGGGCGATCGTGATCGGCACACGTGAGCCCGGTTTTGAATGGCCCGATCCAACTCACTTTCGACCCAACGGAATTTCCCTTTCGGGACGCCCTTGGCGAACCTTTGCCGAGGCGGTCGACGGACTCCCGCTGGAGCCAACCGGTGAGAACTGGCACAACCCTCGCAACCCTCGCCCCATGAGCGTTGAGCGGTACCGGACGATCCCCAACGAGGGTGAGGGCCGCTTTGATCTGGCCAGACGCCGACCGGACATCACACCCGCGTGCTGGTTGCGAAAGAAGACCGGTTCCACCGATGTCTTCGGTCGACTCTGGTGGGACAGGCCGGCCTTCACTATCCGGACCGAGTTCTACAAGCCCGAGAAGGGGAGATATCTTCACCCGAGCGAGCATCGCCCGATCACGGTCAGGGAAGCGGCTCGCTGCATGACCTTCCCCGATGAGTTCGAATTCCCGCTCGAGCAGTCGATGACTTCGGTGGCAAAACAGATAGGAAATGCGGTTCCACCGACTCTGGCGACCAGCATCGCCAGGTCCGTGGCGGATCATCTCCGCATGACCGGTACCGATTCGGCCGACGCGGAGATCGAGCCCGCGCTCAGCGCGGCCTAGTCTGTCTCCTTCTTGCCCGCTTCGTTTTCTGCATTTTCTCCGTCTCCCGAACATGATCCGAGTGACAGAGGGTGATCAAGTTGTCGGGCTCGTTGCGATCCGCAGTTGGCAGCTCACCGATTTCATCGGCGATTGCGACCTTGTGGTGAAGCTCCAGGTAGAACCGTCGATCCCCGGCCGCTTCGGCTGAGTCCCGGTCCCGGCCGCAGGTTTGGCAGGTGTAGTTGTCCCGCTCGAACACCTTCTGGCGCAGGGCGTCGGGGTAGAGGCGCTGAGAAAGGTCACGGCGGTCTGCCGGATCATTGGAAACCAGCCGGTACTCGGAGGGTCTCAGGGACGGATCGTCGATGTGGGTCTCGATCGGCCAGCCGTGTTCGTCACGAAGCTCTCTTAGCCGGCGGCTGCCCTCCTTG
>JAMLGI010000018.1 GCA_023958085.1 Solirubrobacterales bacterium
GTCGAAGCGGTGCGATCCACGAGCTCTGCCTGCCGGAACAGACCCCGAGGCTGGGGAAGGGCAACAAAACCCCCATCACCCGGCCCAACCACAGACCAAGGGACAGGACCCGCCGGCCACGAGGTTGGTCCCTCGCCGGGACCTGCAGGCCTACAGGTTCGTTCCGTTGGTTGGGCCCTCAGGAGTTCTCGATCGTTTCGGCTGCGGCTTTGGCGAGGCCCTGGATCGTCTGCTCGAACTCGGGGCCGGGTTGGCCCGAGCTGCCGTACTGGCCGGCGGTGATCCGCGCGAGTACACCCTCAAGGATGATCGTCAGTTTCCAGTACCCGAGGGCGATGAAGAAGTCGAGATTCGAGATGTCCCGGCCGGACACCTCGGCGTAGTGCTCGGCCAGTTCGCGTTTGGTCGGGAAACCCGGTTCGGTTGACGCCGGGGTGAGCAGCGGAGAACCCGGTTGGCCGGGATCGACCCAGTAGACCATCAGCAGGCCGAGATCGGCGAGCGGATCGCCCAGAGTGCAAAGCTCCCAGTCGACCACGGCGGCAACCTCGCCGGTCGGACTGTAGATCACGTTGTCCAGCCTGAAGTCACCGTGGACCAGGGTGGTCGTTGTTTGCGGGGGCGCCAGCTCCACGAGACGATCGTGGATCCGCTCGACCAGCGGCAGCTCACGGGTCTTTGACTTTTCCCACTGGCCGTTCCACCGCTTCAGCTGGCGCTCGACGTATCCCTCCCGGCGGCCGAGATCACCGAGGCCGACCGCGTCCGGATCGACCGCATGAATCCGGGCGAGCGTGTCAACCAGACCGGTCCCGATCAGACGGCGCTGCTCTGCCTCGGGAAAGAGGGCCGCCTGGACCGGGGATCTGAGCACCGGACCCTCGACGAACTCCATCACGTAGAACGGGGCCCCGGTCACCGTCTCGTCCTCGCAGTAGCCGACCACCGGCGGCACCGGGACGTCGGTCGCCGCCAGGCCCTCGACCACCTTCACCTCACGGCCCATGTCGTGGGCCGAACCGAGCCGCTTGCCGAGCGGCGGCCGACGCAGCACCCAGCGGGCGCCAGACTGGTCGGTGACCAGGAAGGTCAGGTTGGAAAGCCCGCCGTGGATTTTCTCGTAATCAAGCGGGGGCTCGATCTCCGGAACCCGCTCCCGGAACCACGCTTCAAGGGGACCCTCGGAGATCCCGTCCTCGACTTCATTCATGGCCCCAGCTTAATTGGGAGTCGGACCGACGGGGCGGTATCCTTGACTCCTGTTGAGGGACAGGGAAGTTTCCGACATGGACTCCGCGCTCCCCGACGACCGGGAGTTCTTCGCTGCCGTCCTGGAGGCGCTGACTACCGGCGTGATCGTGACCGATGACCGGTTTGTGGTCCGCTGGTTCAACCGGACGGCCTCCGAGTGCTTTCCGGAGGTGATCGTCGGCCGGTCGCTATACGAGCTGATGGAACCGTTCGCCCACGAGCAGAAGATCGACCGTCTGCTGCTCCGCCGGGAACGAATCACAACTGCTCTCGGGGCGGATCGCGCCCCGGTCGAGTGGCTCCGCGGCCGACGCCGAATGGCCGACGGCGAGCATCTGATTCTGGTCTGGCCGGCCGAGCTGACCGATGAGATGAATGAACGCCGGGCCAGTTTCACCATGGCAGCCTTCCATGAGCTGCGCACACCGCTCACCGCCCTGGTCGGATTCTCCGAGATGCTGGAGCTGCAATCCGCCGGCATGACACCCGAGCAGCGAGAGGCGGCGGCGATGATCGGCCGAACCGCCCACCAGCTGGCCGCTCTCACCGAGGACATCTTCGACCTGGCCAAGAACAGCTACGGCGAGCTGCGGCTCGGCCTGGCGACCGTGGACCTCGCCGATCTGGTCGGGGACCTGGTCGAGACCCACCGGGAGCGGGCCGCCGAGTCTGGTGACGAGCTTCGCTTCACCGCAGATCCCGACCTGCCGCCGGTCGAGATCGACCCGGGCAGGATCCGCCAGGTCGTGAACAACCTGCTGGACAATGCGCTGATCCACACGCCGGACGGCGCCGTCATCGAGGTGGAGGTCGCCCGGGCAGGGGAGGGAATCGAGATCCGGATCGAGGACGACGGTGACGGGCTCGGGTTCACCGATCCACGCGAGGCGTTCCGCACCTTCAAACGGGCCGAGAACGCGGTTGCCGGCGGTCGGGACGGCTCCGGGATCGGCCTGCCTCTGGCCAAGCGACTGATCGAACTGCACCGCGGACGGATCACGCTGGAAAGCGAACCGGAGAACGGAACCACGGCCCGGATCTGGCTGCCACTGGACCGGGCCGAAACCCTGGAGCTGGGCGAACCGGGCCCGGCGTGAGCCGGATCCTGACGATCGAGGATTCGGCCTCGATTCGCCTGCTGCTGGTTCGCCGGCTGGAGATGGCGGGACACACGGTGGACGCAGCGCCAAGTCCCCGGGCCGCGCTGGAGATGATCGAGATCAACCCTCCCGACCTGGTTCTGCTCGACCTCGGACTCCCCGGAGACGGCGGGATCCCGGCTCTGCCCGAGATCCGGGCGGCCATCGGTGAGGTTCCGATCGTCTTGCTGAGCGCGCGATCCGATCTGGACCGGGTGGAGGTTCCCGTCCCGGTGGCCGGTCGGGTCCGGAAGCCGATCGAGTTCGAGCTGCTGCTGGACCTGATCGGGAAGCTGACCGGACCTTCCCAGGCCTAGGTTCTAGCTGCGGGCCACTTCGACCCGGATCTCGCCGTCCTTCAGGCGACTCCCGTCGAGAAACTCGACCGTGCGTTCAGCCAGATCTGAATCAACCTCCACGAACGAGAACCGGTCGAGGACACGGATCTCCGCGACCGCCTCGTCCGGCAGGACCGCGCCTTCGCGCAGGGCCCATCGCAGATCCTCCTCTTCGATTCCGGAGCGACGTCCGCGGTTGAAGAAGAGCTTGACCCGACCGTTGGCTTCGGTCGTTGCTTCGACCTCCGGGGCAGCGGTTTCCGCCGTCCCGGCTTCACCGTCACCGTTCGCGGACTCGTCGGAATCGAGTGCAACCCGCCGTTCACCCTGGCGCCGGCGGCGCGGGGGCCGGGCGTGTTCGAGCCGCTCCTCCGGCCGCTCCCAGGCGGTGATCGAGACCTTCACATCCGACTTGATCTGTTCCAGGTCCGGTCGCTGGTCCGGGCTGATCAGGGTGATAGCCCTTCCGGTCCGACCGGCCCGGCCGGTCCGGCCGATCCGGTGAACGTAGGTTTCGGAGGAGTTTGGAATGTCGAAATTGATCACGTGGGTGACGTGATCGACGTCCAGACCCCGGGCGGCGATGTCGGTGGCTACGAGGAGCTTCACCCGGCGTCCCTTGAAGGCGAGCATCACCCCGTCACGGACCCCCTGGCTGAGATCGCCGTGGAGCGCTTTCACATCGAGGCCACGGTTCTTGAGATCGCGTTCCAGGCGGCTGGCGCCGATCTTGGTCCGGCAGAACAGGATCGCCTGCTCCGGATCCTCCTCCCGGACGATCTCGACCAGGCGGTCCACCTTCTGGCGGCCGGGAACCTCGACGTACGCCTGGATGATCGAGTCAACGGTCAGGGCCTCCGGGGTGATCGAGATGGTCACCGGGTCGTACATGTAGGTCTCGGCCAGACGCTTCACCGGCGGGGGCATGGTCGCCGAGAACAGCGCCGTCTGGCGACCCGAGGGACACATCCTCAGGATCTTCTCGACGTCCTCGATGAAACCGAGGTCGAGCATCTCGTCGGCCTCGTCGAGAACGACAAACCGGGCCGCGGTCAGAACCAGTGAGCGTCGCGAAATCAGGTCCTTCATGCGCCCGACGGTCGCGACCACCACGTGCGCTCCGGAGCGAAGCTGGGCCTGCTGGGTCCTGATCGGGGCTCCACCGAATACCGCCACCACCTCGATGTCGAGATGCTCGGCGTAGGACCGGAGCGCCTGGGTGACCTGGATGCAAAGCTCCCGGGTCGGGGTCAGGACGACCGCCTGCACCTCGTCGTTTTCAGGGTCGAGGTACTGAAGCATCGGCAGGCCGAAGGCGGCGGTCTTGCCGGTTCCGGTCTGGGCCTGCCCGATCACATCGTGGCCTGCGAGCAGCGAGGGGATCGCTTCCTCCTGAATCGGGCTCGGACTCTCGAAGCCGATCTCGTCGATCGCCTGTTTCAGCTCCGGGGCCAGCCCCAGGTTGTCGAAGCCACTCATCGGGACGGATCCAGCAGTAGTTTGCCGGTTGTTCGCCGGGCGGCCAGTTCACGATGAACTGCCGCCGCCTCGGCCAGCGGAAAGGTGCCACCGACCACGGTCCTGAGCTCACCGCGGGCGGCAGCTCCGAGGACCCGTTCCAGGCTTTCTCGAGCGAGTTCCGGCCGGGCCAGAAGGTGAACCATCCAGAACCCGATCACGGCCCGGCTGTGCCGCATCAGGTGCCCGGTCTTGACCAGGTTCTCCTCGCGCGAGGCGATGCCGAAAGTGACCAGGCGACCGAACGGGGCGAGCGCCCGCAGGCACTGTTCGAAGGCGTCGCCGCCGGCCATCTCGAGCACCACATCGACCGGCCCGGAGTTGGCCTCGAGGATGTCCTCCCGGAGAGTTTCGCTGCGGGAGTCGAGCGCGATATCGGCCCCGAGCGAGCGGGTCAGCTCCTGCTTTTCCGGGGAAGAGGCGAGGGCGATGATCCGGCCGGCGCCGAGCGAACGGGCGATCTGGATCGAGAGGCTGCCGGTGCCGCCCGCGGCGGCGGCGATGACTACCGACTCCCCGGGCTGGAAGCGAGCCGAGATCCGCAGGATGGCGTCGGCGGTGAGGCCCTGGATCAAGAGGCCTGCGGCCTGTTCGTCGTCCACCTGATCGGGGATCGGCACCAGCCGCTCCTCCGGGACGGTCGCGGCCTCGGCGTAGGCGCCGCTGGGAACGATCGCGGCCACCCGGCGCCCGTCCGCGGTGGTGCCGACGAACTCGGCCCCGGGAACGAGCGGCAGCTTCTGGTCGGCGAGATAGTCGTTGCGGGTCGCGTGGGTATCGGCAAAGTTCACGCCGGTCCGGTTGATCCGGACCAGGCTCTCCCCCGGGCCGGCCTCGGGCTCGGGGAGATCGACGAGTTTCATCACTTCAGGCCCGCCGAACTCGGTTATCTGAATCGCTTTCACAGCGCCCATACTCGCACGGAGCGGCCGCCGCCCGCGGGACGCGTTGATTCGAAGGGATCAACCGGTCGGCTCGAAGCACCGTTAGGATTACCCGCCCCGGGGCCGGATCCGGGTGATTTCGGAAGGCCGGCCACAAACCGCCTCACCGAAAGGCCCGCCTTGTCGCTTACCGTTGTCGGATCGATCGCCTTCGACGCAGTCCGCACCCCCTTCGGGGAGCGGGAGAAGATGCTGGGTGGGTCCGCCGTCCATTTCTCGCTCGCATCCAGCTTCTTCACCGATGTCCGGGTGGTCGGGCCGGTCGGGGACGACTTCACCGAGACCGAGCTGGCGGTGCTCGAGCACCGTGGAGTGATCACCGACGACATCGAGCGGGTCACCGGACAGGAAACCTTCTTCTGGAAGGGCCACTACGAGTACGACCTGAACACGGCCCACACCGACGACACGCAGCTCAACGTGTTCGGGGATTTCAAGCCGAAGCTCTCGCCCGAGTCCAGCTCGGCCGATGTGCTGTTCCTCGCCAACATCCAGCCCGATCTCCAGCGGGAGGTGCGGGCCCAGTGCAGCCAGGCCGGGTTCGCCGCACTCGACACCATGAACCTCTGGATCGAGACCGCCGAGGACTCGCTGCGTACTGCGATCTCGGAGGTCGACTGTGTGCTGATCAACGATGCCGAGATCCGGCAGCTGACCGGGGAACCCAACCTGGCCCGGGCCGCCCGGGCGGTGATGGATCTGGGTCCGCGGGCGGTGGTTGCCAAGCAGGGTGAGTACGGGGCGGCGCTGTTCACCCCGAGTGGCTTCTTTGCCCTGCCCGGTTTCCCGCTGGATGACGTCCGTGACCCGACCGGCGCCGGCGACAGTTTCGCCGGTGGCTTCCTCGGCTACCTCGATGGCGAATGCGAGACCATCGATCAGCAGGCGCTTCGCACGGCGATGGGCTACGGCACAGTGCTGGCCTCCTTCAACGTCGAGGAGTTCGGCACCGAACGGGTCAGCCGCCTCACCCGGGACGAGATCGAGTCCCGGCTTCAGGCGCTGCGCCAGATGACCGACTTTCAGGCGCTGGGTGCCTGAGCCCGACCTCCTCGGCTGACCGGCCCCTCAAGGCAGCCGCGCCCGTGGAACGGGACCCGGCCGGAAGACCGGTCCGAACTGCGATACTGGGTGCGAAAGAAGAGTAGAGAAGCAATCCCGGGAGGACGAGCAAGAGCATGGCGAGCGAAACGCAGAGTGAGGCCCCGGTGGAGAGCACCGGCAACATCGCGGCTCCGGCCGGTGACACCCTGACGGTCACCGACAACCGCACCGGCACGACCTACGAGCTCCCGATCGAGGACGACACGATCCACGCCCTCGACCTCCGCCAGATCAGGGTTCGTGAGGACGACTTCGGGATGATGTCCTACGACCCGGCCTTCACCAACACCGCCTCCTGCCGGTCGGCGATCACCTTCATCGACGGCGAGGCCGGAATCCTGCAGCACCGCGGCATCCCGATCGAGCAGCTCTGCGAGAAGTCCACGTATCTCGAGGTCGCCTACCTGCTGGTCTACGGGGAGCTTCCGACCCGGCCTCAGTTCGAGGCCTGGGTCCACGACATCACCCACCACACCTTCGTCCACGAGGACATCAAGAAGTTCCTCTCCGGCTTCCGCTACGACGCCCACCCGATGGGGATGCTGCTGGCCTCGGTCAGCGCCCTCTCGACCTTCTACCCGGACAGCAACCGGATTCACGATCCGGTCGAACGCTACCTGGCGACGATCCGCCTGCTGGCCAAGATGCCCACCCTGGCGGCCTTCGCCCAGCGTCACAACCAGGGGATGCCCTACGTCTACCCGGACAACGACCTGTCCTACACCGAGAACTTCCTCTCGATGATGTTCAAGATGACCGAGACGAAGTACCAGCCAGACCCGCGGGTCGCCAAGGCCCTGGACGTTCTCTTCATCCTTCACGCCGACCACGAACAGAACTGCTCAACCAGCGCGGTCCGGGGGGTCGGATCCTCCGACGTCGATCCCTACTCGGCGGTCGCCGCCGGGATCGCCGCACTCTACGGCCGCCTCCACGGCGGGGCGAACGAGGCGGTGCTCAACATGTTGAGGCACATCGAGAAGATCGAGAACGTCCCCGACTTCATCGAGAAGGTCAAGAGCCGGGACGAGGTCCTGATGGGTTTCGGCCACCGGGTCTACAAGAACTACGACCCGCGGGCCCGGATCATCAAGAATCACGCCGACGAGGTGTTCGAGGCGACCGAGTACAACCCGCTGGTCGAGATCGCCCTCGAACTCGAGAAGCACGCTCTCGAGGACGAGTTCTTCATCTCCCGCAAGCTCTTCCCCAACGTCGACTTCTACTCCGGGATCATGTACGAGGCGCTGAGCATCCCGCCCGGGATGTTCACCGTGATCTTCGCGATGGCCCGCACCGCCGGCTGGGTCGCCCAGTGGCTGGAGATGATCGATGATCCGACCAAGAAGATCTCCCGCCCGCGCCAGATCTACACCGGGCCCCGCGACGCGGACTACGTTCCGCTCGGTGAACGCAGCGGCGGTGACTCGATCTCGAGCGCGATCGGCACCCGACCCTGCTGACCGGACCGCGAACCGACCGGTAAATGGCGCGGAGATCGAGCTGGAAGGTGACCGTCCGTTACGGGTCCGAAGTGAAACGCAGCGGGTTTTCAACCCTGGGTGAGGCCCTGGCGAATGCCCGGATGCATGCCGAAGGGATCATCGCCGAGCCGCCCCTGAAGGAGGCGAAGGCGATCCGGGACTACGCCCCGGCCCGCCGGACCAAGGCCCGAATCGAGATTTCCGGCAGGGGCCTGGTCCGACCACCTGTCGCCGGGGTTGACGTCAAGGGAGACAACTCGACCGTCGGCTACTCCGGGGCGGTTCGCCGGCGGGCGTTCCGACCCCGGGATCTCGACGGGATCTTCAAGCAGATCGAACGGGAGCTCGGTGATGAGTAAATCCGGGTCCGACCCTGACAACGAGGTCGAAATCCCGCACGGCTCGTATGCGGCGGGGAGTCGGGTGAGACTTCCGGAAGGGGCGGAACCCCCGATCCTGATCTTCATCAACGGGGTGCCCCAGACGGAGGGTTCCGACTACGACCTCAACGGCGACGAAATCCAGTTCCGGCGTCCGATCATCAAGGAGAAGGTCGGCGCGTTCCGCTGGCTGATCATGCTGCTCGGGGTGATCGGCACCTACCGCAAGAACGAGACCGTCGACGTTCAGTTCCGGCGCGGCGGCCGGACCGAGCTGGCCGGGAACCTCGACGTCTACGACCGCCAGGACCCTCCAGCACCTTAAAACACCGATAGCCCGGGGCGGTCCATCTCAGTCCAGGAAGATGGACCGCCCCCGGCTATCGGGTACTGCGGCCGAAGTTTCGGCTACCGCTAGCGGCCTATACCGACTACCCTAGACGGTCCGCCGCCAATCACGACGACCCGGACCTTGCGAATGGAGCCCTTGCCGAGAACCTTGCGGCCGAGCGCGGTGGTCCGCAACCTGACCTTCTTGGCGCCCGCCCGCTTGAAGGCGAAGCCTCCCCGGGCCAGGACCGTGCCGCGGGAGATCTTCTTCCCGCCGACCCGGTGACGCCTGGTGGTGATCAGCTTGATCCTTCCGTGGGTCTTGCCGCTCGACTTCAGGTTCAGGTTGACCGTGCCGCCCCGCAAGATGAGCTTGCCGGTGGCGCGGAAGCTGACCACGCCGGGCCGGTCGGTATCCCGGTCGGTCGGGTTGTTGACCGGCGGCTTGCCGTTACCGTCGGGGATCGGACCGGAGCCCGAGGTTCCGGCGGTGATCGTCACCGAGGAACTGTTGTTGCCCGGGTCGGTTTCGGTGGTGCTGGTCTTGACCTTGGCCGTGTTGGTGATGTCCTTGCTGCCGGCACCGCCACCGTCACTGGTGATGTTGCCGAGGCAGAGCAGGCTGAACCGGGCCTTGAGCGGCTTGTCGGTCGGGTTGTAGACCTTGAACGCCCGGGTGACCGGACGGGGGTCGTTGCCGAGCGAAACCAGTCCGTCGTCCAGATCCCAGCCGGCCACGATTCCCTTGCTCCCGTCCGGGCAGGTGAGCTGAACTTCATGTACCTGTCCGGGCTGGATCACCTGTTCGGTCCAGATCCGCTGGAGCGAGAGGTTGTGGCTGTGGCCGTCGGTGATCGTAAGCGACCGGTTGAAGCAGCGGATCGAGTAGCTGATCTGATCGCTCGCCTGGTTCACAGCGGTCTTGTAGATGAACTTCCAGCCGTTACCTTCGGGCTGCGAGTAGACCAGGTGACCGGGGGAGTCGGCGATGAAGCCGGGCTGGATCGCGACCGTGCCGGCCGGGCACTCGAGGGTGGCCTCGTTTGAACCGGGCTCCAGCGCGATCGTCTTGACCACCGGAGCGGACACCTGCAGGTTGTGGCCGTGGCCGTCCGGGTTGGTGGTCTCGCGGATGCAGACCGCGAAGATCTTCGCCTGGGCTCGGCCGGAGGCGGTGTTGGTCACGGTGCCCTGCCAGGTCCGGTTGTCGCTCGCACGCGACTCGGTGACCTGCGGGGCGGTCCAGGATCCGGTGCCCTGATCGATGTGGTCGATCCGGACCGAGCCGTCGGAGACGAAGTACCCGCTCGGGCACTCGGCCGTGACGGTCCGGGTCTGGCCGGGATCGAGGTCGATCTGGGTTTCAACCTTCTGGACGTCGATGCCGTGGGTCCCGGTCGACGGGCTGACCGACCAGGGGTTGATCCTGACCCTGACCTTGAGCGCGACCTCCTGCCCGGGGGCGAGGGTGCCGAGCGCACAGGTGATCTTGCCCCCGGACTCGGTGCAGGGAGCGTCGGCCGAAACGAAGGTGACCCCGTCCGGGAGTTCGTCGGTGACAACCACGTTCTCGGCGGCAGCCGGTCCGTTGTTCTTCGTGGTCAGGGTGTAGGTGACCACGTCCCCGGCCTGCGGGTTGTGGTTGTCAGCGGTCTTGACGATCGCCACGTCGGCGTCCTTGGCCGGCGGGGTGACCGGGGTCTCGATCGTCGAGGTGTTGTTCCCCGGGTTCGGATCGTGCGGGCTGCCGGTCACCTTCGCGGTGTTCCTCACCGGGTTGGCGGCCGAGTCGGTCACCTTCACCGTGATCCCGGTCTGGGCGGATCCGCCCGCGGCCAGGAAGTTGATCGTGCAGGTGACGACCTGGCCCGAGGCGTTGCAGCCCGGGGCGCCGTCAACGTAGGTGACGCCGGCCGGCAGGGTGTCGGTGATGGTTGCGCCGGTGACGCTGTCCGGACCGTAGTTGGTGACCTTGAAGGTGTAGACCAGATTCTGGCCCGCCTCGACCGAACTCCTGTCGGCCTGCTTGACGATGCCGAGATCGGCAACCGGACTGACCGGGTCGTTGGTGGTCGACGTGTCGTTGCCCGGGTTCGGATCGGGCTGATCGCCCTTGACCTTGGCGGTGTTGATCAGGTTCGACTGACCGGGCTTGACCTTGGCGGTCACCTTGATCGTCACCGACGCACCGTTGGCAAGGTTGCCGACGGCACAGTTGATCGTCGGCACCGAAACGGTGCAGGCGTTGTTGTCGGTGGTCACATCGGTCACCCCGCTCGGCAGCGTGTCGGTGACAACCACTCCGGTCGCGTTGGACGGACCGTGGTTGGTCGCAACGATCTGCCAGGTGACGGTGTCGCCCGTCTTCACCTCGGCCGGCGAAAGCTTCGTCTTGACCACACCGAGATCCGCCTTGATCTGGGTCGGGGTGGTCACCGTCGAGGTGTTGTCGTTCGGGTTCGGATCGGGCTGGTTGCCGGTCACGTTCGCCGTGTTCACCACGTCTCCGGTCACCGAGTTCGCGGCCTTCACGGTCACCGTGAGGGTCTTCGACTGACCCGCGGCCAGCGCCCCGACCGCACAGGTCAGATCCTGGCCGGCAGCGGAACAGTCCCCGGAGGAAACGAACGAGATGCCGCTCGGCAGCGTGTCGGTCACCGTCACACCGGTGCCGGCGTCGGGGCCGTTGTTGGTCACACTGAAGGTGTAGGTGAAGTTTCCGCCAGGGACGATCTGCGAGACGCTCGCGGTCTTCACGATCTTCAGATCAACCTGCGGGGTGACCGGGGTCTCGACGCTGTCCTGATTGTTGGTCGGGTCGGGATCGAACTCATTGCCGGTCGCCGAGGCATTGTTGACCAGGGTGGTCTGGCCGGGCTTGACCTTGCCGGACACCTCGATCGTGACGCTGTCGCCGCTGGCGAGGTTGCCGAGCGCGCAGTTGATCGTCGGCACCGAAACGGTGCAGGCGTTGTTATTGGTCGTGACGTTGGTCAGGCCGGCCGGCAGGGCGTCGGTAAGCACGACCCCGGTGGCACCGGACGGTCCGTTGTTCCTGACCACGACCTCGTACACCACCGTGTCACCGGTCTTGACCACGGACGGGGACTTGACCGACTTGGTCACCTGGAGGTCGGCGCCGGTTGCGTCGACCGTCTCGGTGTCGGTGTTGTTGTCCGGGTTCGGATCCTCCTGCTGCGAGGTGACCGAAGCGGTGTTCTCGATCTGGCCGTGGGCGTCACCGTCAACCTTGACCGTGACGTTGATCGTGGTCGAGGCGCCGCTGGCGAGAGTTCCGATCGCGCAGACCACGGTGCCGTTGAGCGGCTCGAAGGTGCAGCCCGGATCGGCCGAGACGAAGCTCAGTCCATCCGGGATCTCGTCGGTGATCGTGGTCGAGGTCGCCTTCGAGGGACCGTTGTTGGTCACTGTCAGCGCGTAGGTGAAGGTGTCGCCGATCTTGACCTGGTGCTTCGAGGCCGTCTTGGTGATGGCGAGATCGGCCTTGCGGCTCACCGGATTGGTGCTGGAGGAGGTGTTGTCCCCGAGCTTGGAATCGCCGCCACCGGAGACGGTCGAGATGTTCTCGACCTCGTCGGTGACGTCATCCCCGATCGCGACGGTGACCACGATGTCGGGGTAGTTGCCCCCCGGCGCGAGCGCGTCGCTGCGGGTGCAGGTGAGGTGATCGGACGGCAGGGTGTTGCAGTTCCAGCCCGGTGCGTTGACCGCGGTCGCGGTCAGTCCGTTGGCCAGGGGATCGGACACGGTGACCTGACCCTGGGTATTGGCGCTGCCGTGATTGTCGACCTTCAGCGTGTACTGGCTGGTGCCCCCGGCCACGAAGTCGGCCCCGGTGCGGGTCTTCAGGATCCGCAGGTCGGGTGACTTCACGGTGACCTGGGTATCCGCCTCGCTGGTGATCGTCAGGCTGCTGCTCTGGGCAGTCAGGGTCGCGACCGCCTCGTTGTCGATAACGGTGAGGTCGGGCACCGGGTTCACATCCGGTCCGTTGACCCGCACCTGGAAGGTGACCTCGTACTCCTTGCCCGGGCCGATGTTGCCACCGATCGATGCGTTCGAGCCGGTACCGAGCCGGGCGATGATCCGGTCGTTGATCGAGTCGTACTCGGCGGTGTCGTCTCCGGACGCATCGGTCCGGGAACCGGTCGGGGCGCCACCGCTCTTCACGATGTTGATCGAACCGGGCACGTACGTGGTGTTGGCCGGGATCGAGTCGCGCAGCACGAAGTTGGCGGTGCCGTCCTGGCCCGTGTTCTTGCCGGTGATCCGGTAGGTGATCACGTCACCCTGTTCGAGCTGGCCACCGTTGACATCGGTGGCTGACTTGGCCTGTTCAACCTTCGGGGAGTAGATCTCCGTCTGGAACGCGATCACGCCGGGCACGAAGTTGTCCCCGCTGGTCGTCACCTCGATCGTGGCCGAGGTGTCCCCGTTCTGGACCGCGTTGGCGGGCGGGGCAAGCCAGGCTGCCTCGAAGCCAAAGTTGTTGGAGTAGGCCGGGTTGCGGGCGCTGTCCATGACCCCGTCGTGTGAGAACCTGGCGTCGAAGAAGTTGGTCGCCGGATGCTGGGCGTCCGACAGGGTCTGGCCGTTCAGCTTGGCGCGGTCGCCGACGATCCCGAGATCGCCTTCCCAGGTGACGAAGCCGGCCTTGGCGTTGACCGGACCGGACGGCGGAGTCTGGAAGCCGCTGACCGTGATCGACTTGGTTTCGTTGGTACCGACGTTGACCAGCCCGTCGAAGATGGTCATGTTCTTCATCGACTCGTTCGGGTTCCGGTAGGCGACGATCAGCGACCAGCCACCGACCATGGTCTTGCCGGTGGAGCCCTTGATGTCGGCCACCCAGTAGGTGCCGTTGCCCCCGTTCGGCAGCGGCTGGACCAGGTTGGTCACATCGGCGAAGGACTGGTAGATCCCGGCGTTGCCACCCGAGTTGATCGTGTCAACCGTGCTGGCGGTGACCGTCTGGTAGCTGGAGGAGCCGGGCAGCTTGAACTTCACCTGGTCCCGGCGTTCGCTGTTGCCGGGGTTCCGTCCGCCCCAGTAGAGCGCCGCGTAGAGAATGGTCGAACCGGCCGGGATCGACTGGTCCGCGCTGGTGGAGTTGAAGGTGGAGGCGTCGCTGTCGGCGTCGATCCACTGCATGTTCCAGTTGTCGTTGTTGAGCGACGAGTCGGCGGTGACTGTGACCCCGGCGTTGCGGGCGGTGGAGCATCCGCTGTCGGAGGTCTTGCACGTCATGCTGGAGTTGCCGATGCCGTGGAGCGAACCGGTGTCGTTCACGCTGTATTTCAGCGAGAAGGTGCGGTCGGCCTGGGCGGCCGAGGCAAAGCCGAAGAACAGCACGGCGAACAGCAAGGCGATTCGGATCACGGAAAAACGCGAATGATTCATGTGGACTCCCTGACGGGGTTGGAACTTGGACTTGCGTGTCTCTGTCAGGAAGGCCACATCTGCGGCCCGGGTGTTGGACTGGACTGTTGGCTGAGGATAACCGTCCGCTACCAGAGTGCTTGTTGGTCGTGGCGGCTCTCACCGCGCCTCGGACGACCGCACCCGTCTCCCGTATCGCCGTAAATCATTACAGGAAATCGGCAGAGTTGTCAAGAACGGCGGTCGAGCGGTCCTGTTTTCCGCCTTCGAACCAGGAAAATGGAGCGTCTACTTGAAGACGTAGAGAACCACGAACGCGGTGATTGCAAACGCCGCTCCGGCCAGGATCACGCCGCGATCCTCGGCCACGATCGCCGCCGTGGAGCGGTCGTCGGAGCGGTCGTAGATCAGGTACAGGTAGCGGAAGATCCCGTAGACCACCGGCGGGATGGTCAGCATCATTTCGGACCCGACCTGGGGTGAGTTGACCGTGTAGATCGCGTAAGTGACCACGGTTCCGGTGGTGACCATCGCCACCATCTGATCGAGGAAGGGCAGCGAGTAGTGCTCGAGCACCGGACGGCTGCTGGTTCCCTCGTGGATCTCGGAAACGGCCTCCTGGCGCCGCTTGGTAAAACCGAGGAAACAGGCCAGCATCCCGGTGCAGAGAATCAGCCACTCCGAGGCGTGGGCGTCGACCGCCTCGGCGCCGGCCATCACCCGAAGGATGAACAGGGTCGCCAGGGTCATCACATCGATGATCACCACCTGCTTCAACCCGAAGCTGTAGGCAACCTGGATCACCCCGTAGGCGACCACCATGCCGCCGACCTTCCAGTTCACCGCGAGGAAGGAGACCGCGATCGCGCCGACCGCGAGGATCACAGCGACGGCCCAGGCGGCGTTGATCGAAAGCTGTCCGGCGGCGATCGGTCGGAACCGCTTCTTCGGGTGCTGCCGGTCCAGCTCGACGTCGTTGAGATCGTTGATGAAGTAGCCCGCGCTTGAGATCGCACAGAAGGCGGCGAAGGTGATCAGGGCCTGCCCGACCGCCCACGGGTCGTTGAGCTGGCCGGAAAAGAGGATGCCGGCGAAAACCAGGACGTTCTTGACCCACTCATGGGGTCGGGCGGTCTTGAGTGCAGCCCGCAGGGGCCCTCGCTTGGGCAGGCTCTGTTCGGAGGTAATCGCTTCCATCGGATTCGGGGCGTCGCCGGGCCGGAGGGCCCCAGGCGATGCAGAAGGATCCGGAAAGGCTACCGGCTTGGCCCCGGCCGGGCCGGATCGAGCAGGACCCCGGGATTCAGCATGCCGTTCGGATCGACCGCGGACTTCGCCGCAGCCAGGGCGGCGGCGAACGGATCCGGCCGCTGGCAGTCGTAAAACGGGCGGTGGTCGCGTCCGACCGCGTGATGGTGGGTGATGGTGCCGCCGGCGTCGATGATCGCCTCCCCGGCCGCCGTCTTGATCTCGTCCCACTGCTCGACCTCGCCACCCCGGACCGCCGGGGCAAGCACGGTGAAGTAGGGGGCCGCACCGTCCGGATAGACATGGGTGAGCCGACATGAAATCCGGGGGGCGGACTCACCTTCCGGGCGGATCCCGGAGACCTCGGCCACCGCCCGGGTCGTCGCCTCGGTCACCGCCCGGTGGAACGCCCCGAACCGGTCCCAGGTGATCGCGGTCTCGAAGGTCTCGGACAGGACCCCGCAGGCAACGAAGGTATCCCGCAGGTAGGGGGCGAGCAGAAAGGTGGACCGCCAGCGGTCCGAACCGGAGCCTTCCGCCCCGCCGTCGGACTCGTCCGGAGCGACCGAGCGGCGGGAAGCGACCCGTCCACCGGCACTCTCGGCGATCGAAATCGCCTGATCCATGCGCTCGGACACCGGCTGGCCGAACGCCTCGAACCCGAGCAGGAGCAACGTCGCATCGCCATTCCCGGCGCCGGTGGTCTTCGCCTCCAGCGAATCGACCAGCCGACAGTTGGACGGCATCAGGCGGGACTGGGCGATCAGGCGCACCGCCCCGGTCGCGACAGCGACGAAACCCTCCTGCCCGGGAGGGAACTCGATCGTCGCCGACTCCTTGAAATCGGGCCGGGGCCGGACTCGCATCCAGGCCTCCGTGATCACCCCCAGGGTTCCTTCCGAGCCGAGCATCATCCGGTCCGGTGAGGGGCCGGCTCCGGAACCGGGAAGGCGACGACTCTCCCAGGTGCCGGCCGGGGTGACCGCCCGGATCGACTCGGTCAGATCATCGATGTGGGTCTCCCCGGTGGCGAAATGACCCCCGGCCCGGGTGGCGAGCCATCCCCCGAGGGTGGCGTACTCGAAGGACTGGGGGAAGTGCCGGAGGGTGAGGCCGTGGGTCCGCAGCCGGTCCTCAAGGGCAGGGCCGCGGATTCCGGCCTGGATCCGTGCGGCCAGTGAGGTCTCGTCCAGTTCGAGCAGCCGGTCGAGGCCGGTCAGATCGAGCGAGATCGAGGGCCGGTCCCCGGTGCGTGGCTCGACACCGCCGACCACGGAGGTGCCGCCCCCGAACGGGATCACCGCCGCATCAAGGTCGGTGGCTCGATCCAGAACCTCGATCACTTCGGCTTCGTCACGGGGAAAGGCGACCAGATCCGGCGGCTCGGGGAACTCTCCGCGAAAGCCCCGGACGATGTCCCGGTATGCCTTGCCCAGGGAGTGGACCGCACGACTGTGACGATCGGTGACGAAGAGTCCCTCCCGCGCCGGTGGAGCCGCCAGTCGGGGCTCGCGGATCGTCGCCTGCTCCAGCGGCACCGGCGTATCCGGATCGCTGCCGAACCCGAGCATCGATCGGACCCCGGCCGCCGCCGCGAGAAGCTCGGCCTCCGGGCGGACCTGGTCCTCGTACCCCCAACCCCAGTGTTTGAGTCTTCGTTTCGCCACGACCGGCCCGAGCGGCTACCAGTGAACGCCGCGAAGCAGATGAGCGAACGCAACCGCCTCGGTCGAGGGGGCCCGTTCGGTCTCCTCCCCGCCCTTCTCCTCACCCTTGGCCGCCTTCGAGTCGGGGAAGAGCTTGTACCCGGTGTTGAGGATCGCATCGGTCGCCTTGGGCGAAATCGTGTAGAGCATCTCGCCGAAGTTGCCGAGCCGGGTTGCCACCTTCTTCGGCCTGCCGATCATCGCCCCCGTGATCATCTCGGCCGCCTCATCCGGCGAGATCGTGGGGAAGGCGTCATACATCTTGGTCGGGGCGATCATCGGGGTCCGAACCAGCGGCATGTGGATCGTGGTGATGTGCACCTTGTCGTCAACGATCTCGGAGGCGATGCAGCGGCTGAACGCATCCAGGGCCGCCTTCGAGGCGACGTAGGCCGAGAACCGCGGCGTGTTGGTCTGCACCCCGATCGAGCTGATGTTGATGATGTGCCCGCTCTTGCGTTCCCGCATCCGCGGCAGCAGCACGAGAATCAGCTTGAGCGAACCGAAGTAGTTGAGCTGCATGGTCCGCTCGAAATCATGGAAGCGGTCGTACGAGAGGGCGACCGAACGACGGATCGAACGTCCCGCGTTGTTGACCAGGACGTCGACGTGGCCGTGCTGGTCGAGCACCTCGGCCCCCATCCGCTCGACATCATCCGGATCGGCCAGATCACAGGTGTGAATGTGGGCCTCGCCGCCTTCGGTCTCGATCTCCTCCCTGGTCGTTTCCAGCTTGTCCTGGGAGCGGGCGACCAGCAGCACCTTGGCCCCGGCAGCCGCCGCCTTGATCGCGGCCGCATGGCCGATCCCGGAGGAGGCACCGGTGATCATCACGACCTTGTTGCCGATCGCTCCACCGAGAGAGCGATCCTTGTGCAGGTCGGGATCGAGGTTTCGCTCCCAGTAGTCCCAGAGCTGGTCGCTGTAGGAAGCAAGCGGCGGCACCGCGATCCCGGTCCCCTCCAGCGCCGCAAGGGTGTTCGAGCAGTCGAACTTGGTCGGGTAGTTGATGTAGACCAGGACCTCTCGAGGGATGCCGAGATCGTTCAGCACCTGATCCGAGATCCGTTTCACCGGCGGCAGCATCATCAGGCCGCCCCGGACCGCGGGCGGGATCACGTCGAGCATCTGCGGGTCCAGCCGCATCGACATCTGTGGGGCGTGGGCCGAGTTCGCGAACAGGTTGAGGATCCGTCCCGCGCTGAGTGGCTTGGGGTCGGTCAGGTGGAAGGCCTTTCCGTCCTCGCCCTCCAGATGCGAGATGTGATCAATCGCATCGGCAACGAAATCGACCGGGACCACGTTGATCTGCTTGCCCTCGATCCCGACCGTCGGAGCCCACGGCGGCAGTACGTTGCGCAAGCGCTGAATCAGCTTGAAGAAGTAGTACGGACCGTCGATCTTGTCCATCTCGCCGGTCTCGGAATCGCCGACCACGATGCCCGGCCGGTAGACCCGCCAGGGCCGCTCCAGCCGTTCACGGACGATCCGTTCCGACTCGTGCTTGGTGCGAAAGTAGGGATGTTTGTCGAGGTTCTCGGCCTCCTCGAACATGTCCTCCCGCCAGGTTCCCTTGAACAGACCGGCTGCGGCGATCGAGCTGGCCAGGTGGAAGCAGCCTGCCTCGATCCGGTTGGCGAGGTCGACCGCGTTGATCGTTCCCTCGACGTTGCCGAGCTGGATCGCCTCGGGCGAGGCCTCCATGTCGTAGACCGCGGCCAGGTGGTAGAAGCCGCCGATCTTTCCGGTCAGGTTTGCGATCTCCTCCTCGCTCACCCCGAGCAGAGGCTGGCCGATGTCACCGGTGACCGCGACCACCCGATCGGCGTCGGCGCCCCAGCGGGACCGCATCTCCTCGAGCTTGCCGCGGGACCCCTCCCGAACCAGCACATAGACGGTTCCGTCCCGCTTCAGCAGGCGGTCAATCAGGTACCGGCCGATAAATCCGGTCCCACCGGTGACGAAATAATCCATCGCTCCTCCTCCGAGCTTCAAATCAGTGCCCACGACCCCGCGGCCGAACCTGCCGCAACCCTACCCGGAACCACCGTCCACCTGCTGGAACAGCGGTCTCTTTCGAGTGAGGTGTCAGCCGTTACGGCCGGCGGGTCCTGTCCGCGTTTTCTCTTTTGGCATTCGCTCCCGCTCGGTGCCAAAAGCAAAAAACCCGGCCACCCGCCGGAGATGCGCTCGTGGAACACCTTGAACCCAAGGTGGGTCGGTTCACGCCCACTGAGTTGCCGGTACCACTACCACTGTTGATGGTCGGGTGATGGGGGTTTTGGCGGTGTGGCTGGGGAAGGGCAACAAAACCCCCATCACCCGGCCTGACCTCAAGCGCGGGGAAGGGCAACACGACCCTCATCACCCGACCTGATCATAGACCTGTGAGTTCCTCCTGTCTGGCATCGCCGACGAGATCTAGGAGGGATTGAGAATCGATGCTTTGTTGCGGCGATTCCGCAGTGCCGTCCGGGGCTTGACCGGTTTCGTAGACTGGGGCCAATGGCCGAAAAGAGTGTTGTCGAAGTACCCATGCCGGAGATGGGCGAGTCCGTCGCCGAGGGCACCATCCTCGAGTGGCATGTGAAGGTCGGTGACACAGTCGAGGAAGGCCAGACCCTGGTCGAGGTTTCGACCGACAAGGTCGACGCCGAGGTTCCGGCCACCGTCGACGGCGTGGTGACAAAGCTGCTGGCCGAGGTCGACGACGAAGTCGCGGTCGGCTCGGTCCTGGTCGAGATTGAACCCGGGGACGCGAAAGCCGGGTCCACCGGAGCCGGTGAGGCAACAGCGGCCGACGGGGAAGGGACCGTCACGGATTCCGAACCGATCGAAGTCACGATGCCGGAGATGGGGGAGTCGGTGACCGAGGGCACCGTCCTCGAACTGCACGTCGCGGTCGGTGACACGGTCGAGGAGGGCCAGACCCTGGTCGAAGTTTCGACCGACAAGGTCGACGCCGAAGTCCCCTCCCCGAGCGCCGGTGTGGTCAAGGACCTGCTGGTCGAACCCGACCAGGAGGTTTCCATCGGGGCAGTCCTGGCGGTGCTTCAGCCGACCGATGGCGGTCCCCGGGATGCAGCCGACTCGACCGCCCCCGCGGTCGGCGAGAGCGGCAACGGCGGCCTGCCGGCCACCGGACCGAGCCAGGGCCGGGCCACCCCGATCGCCCGGCGGATCGCCACCGCCCAGGGAGTCAAACTCGACCGGGTGGCAGGATCCGGCCCCGGGGGCAAGGTGCTGAAGGCAGACGTACTCGCGGCCGGTAACGGCGCCGCCGGTCGCACCGAGACGCAGCTGCGCGGACCGGCCGGAATGCTGGCCAAGGCGATGAACGAGAGTCGCACCATCCCCACCGCGACCTCCTACCGGACGATCGCCGTCGATACGCTCGACGCCAAGCGCAAGGCCTTCAACAAGGCGCTCGCCGATCGCGGAATGAAGGTCTCCTTCACCCACCTGATCGCCTGGGCGATCGTCGAGGCGGCCGACCAGTGGCAGGTGATGACCCGCCACTACGAGGATCGGGACGGCAAGGACTTCGCGATCCTCGACGGCGAGGTCAACCTCGGAATCGCGGTCGACGTTGAACGCAAGGACGGCTCCCGCAGTCTGATGGTGCCGGCGATCAGGGGGGCCGACCGGCTCGACTTCACCGGCTTCCACAGCTACTACGAAGACCTGATCAACAAGACCCGCGAGAACCGGTTGACCCCGGACGACTTCGCTGGAACCAACCTCACCCTGACCAACCCGGGCGGAATCGGGACGGTCGCATCGGCTCCCCGACTGATGACCGGGCAGGGCACGATCGTGGCCGCCGGTTCGATCGCCTACCCGGCGGAGTGGAGCCACGCCGATCCGGCCCGGATCGAACAGCTCGGGATCTCGAAGGTGATGACCCTGAGTTCCACCTACGACCACCGGATCATCCAGGGCGCGGAATCGGGCAACTTCCTGAAAACCCTCGACTCCCTGCTGGCCGGAGGCGAGGAGTTCTACGAACGGGTCGCCGACGACCTCGGGCTGGATCGATCCATCCTCACTCCGGCGGTCGCCAAGGCGTCCCTCGCTCCCCCGGCCGGCGCTGCCGCCCCCGTCCCCAGCGCGATCGCGACCGCTCCGGACGAAGACATGCTGCAGGCGGTTCAGGCGGCCACCTCCCTGCTCAAGGCGTACCGCACCCACGGACATCTCGCCGCCGATCTCGATCCGCTCGGCACCAAACCGAAGGGCGACCCGGCGCTCGATCCTGAAACGGTCGCACTGACCCCGGAGCTGATGGCCCAGATCCCGGCCTCGATTCTCCGGATCGGCGTGCCGGGCGAGACCCTGCTTGAGGCACTGCCGCGGATGCGGGCCGCCTACACCGGTTCGATCGGCTACCAGATCGAACACATCTCCTCTCATCAGCAGCGGGTCTGGCTGCGGGAGATGATCGAAACAGGGGCCCACCGCAAGCCCCTCGACCGGGACGAGCAGCGACGTCTGCTGGATCGCCTGATCGATGTGTTCGAGTTCGAACGATTCCTCGAGAAGGCCTATCTCGGCCAGAAGATGTTCTCGATCGAGGGACTCGACTCGGTGGTGACGATGATCGACGAGCTGACCACGCTGGCGGCACACGGCGGTGCGACCAAGGTCGTGGTCGGGATGGCCCACCGCGGCCGACTCTCGGTCCTCGCCCACAACATCCGTCGTCCAATCGAGTCGATCTTTGCCGAGTTTGAGGGTTCAAAGCGGATCGAGGACGTGAAGGCTGTCGCCGGAATCCCGCGTGGCGGGTCCGGGGACGTCAAGTACCACTACGGGCACGAGGGCATGGCCGAGCAGCACGACGGCTCGAAGATCGCGGTCCGGCTCTACCCGAACCCGAGCCACCTCGAGTTCGTCAACCCGGTGATCACCGGGGCAACGAGGTACTCGCAGAGCGAGTTCGACGGAGTCGAGATCGCCCACGACTCGACGCGGGCGGTGCCGGTGCTGCTGCACGGTGATGCCGCCTTCCCCGGCCAGGGGGTGGTGGCCGAAACGCTGAACCTCGGCAACGTCCCCGGATACACCGTCGGCGGGACGATCCACATCATCGAAAACAACCAGATCGGTTTCACCACCGATCCGATCGACTCGCGCTCAACCCCGTACGCAGCCGATATCGCCAAGGGTTACAACATCCCGGTTCTCCACGTGAACGCCGACGACGTGGAGGCCTGTTCGCACGCGATGCGCCTGGCGATGGCCTGGCGGGAACGCTGGAAGAAGGACATCGTGATCGACGTGATCGGGTACCGGCGATACGGCCACAACGAGACCGACGAGCCTGCGTACACCCAGCCCGTGATGGCGGCCAAGATCAAGTCTCACAAGCCCGCTTCCGAGCTCTACGCGGCCGAGTTGATCAAACAGAAGGTGGTTACAGCCGACGAGGTCGAACAGATCAGGAAGCAGCGGCATGACGAGCTGCGGGAGACCCTCGGCGCCCTCCGCGAGAAGATGGATGCCGGGGTCTACGAGGACCCGACGATGACCGCCGTTGGTACCGGCGAGCTCGACCGCTCGGCCAGCCCGCCGGTCGAGACCGCGGTCTCCGCCGAAACCCTCAGGGAACTGAATCAGGCCCTGATCGAGGTCCCCTCCAGCTTCGCGATCCACCGCAAGTTGCGGAAACCGCTCACCCGCAGGATCGAGATGATCGAGGAGGGCCGGATCGAGTTCGCCCATGCCGAGTCGCTCGCCCTGGCCTCACTGCTGACCGAGGGTGTCCACATCCGGATGACGGGACAGGACACCGAGCGTGGCACCTTCTCCCAGCGGCACCTGGTGCTCCACGACGAGAAGACCGGGCTCGAGTACGCCCCGATCCAGCATCTGGAGCAGGCCACGGCACCACTTGAGCTGTACAACAGTCCGCTCTCGGAGACCGCTTGCCTCGGCTACGAGTACGGATATGCGTCATCGAACCCGGACTCGCTGGTGCTCTGGGAGGCACAGTTCGGTGACTTCGCCAACTCCGCCCAGGTGATCATCGACAGCTTCATCGCCTCCGGTGAATCCAAATGGGGTCTGACCTCGCGGACCACCCTGCTGCTCCCGCACGGCCACGAAGGGGCGGGACCCGAGCACTCCTCGGCCCGGGTGGAACGCTTCCTTTCGCTGGCGGCCGAAGGTTCGATGCGGGTCGCCTACCCGTCGACGGCAGCCCAGTACTTCCATCTACTCAGGCGTCAGGCAAAGATCCGCAAGCCCCGTCCGCTGATCGTGTTCACCCCGAAGGGCCTGCTCCGGCGGGAGGAAGCTGCCTCCACAATCGAACAACTCTCGGAGGAGCATTTCCACTTCATTCTCGATGACCCGCGGGCAACTGCACGTCGGGAGAAGATCGAACGACTGGTGCTCTGCACCGGCCGCATCTACTACGACATCGATTCATCCGAAACCAGATCAGGCGCCGAGAATGTCGCGGTGGCCCGGGTTGAGCTGCTCTACCCGTTTGCCCGGTCGCAGCTGAGCAAGCTGATCGAGTCCTACCCCAACCTGAAGGAAGTGATCTGGGTCCAGGAAGAACCGAGCAACATGGGTGCCTGGAGCGTGATGCGTCGTCGCCTGCCCGGGATCATGCCGGAGGAGGTAAAGCTGAGCTACATCGGACGGCCGGAGCGGTCCAGTCCGAGCGAGGGCTACTCGGTGGCCCACCTCCGCGAGCAGGAGCGGATCGTCCTCTCCGCACTCACCCCGGGCACGTAGCTACCGACGACAGGCTCACTCTGTCGGGTGATCCAGCCCGAACCGGGAACTGCCGACCCTCCGGTTTGACCGGACGCGGCGGAACCTGTAAGATGCCCTCGAAGTCCGCATTGCAAGGGAGATCAGGGAAGGAGCATGATCGGACCAAGTGCCCCGGAGGGCGCTTGCACAGGGAAAATTTCCAGGCTCGCCCCGGTGACTGATCCAGTTCCGGTGGCGTCCGCGTCGGCATCCCTCCCTGGCTACCGACGCGCCGGGTGCGGCGAGACCGTGTGACCACCCTGCTCGCACGGTCTCGCCCCCCGGAACTTTCCGAAGCGGGCACCGCCTCGGAACCAGACCTCAACCCGACCCCGGTGGGGCCCTCTGGTGCCTGTACGGATACTCATTGGCCCCACCCCGATCGCACTCTCGAGGGTGGGGCCCTCAGATATCCCCGGGGATACCGGTTGGCCCCACCCATGTTGGACCGGAGGTGCTTCTTCGGTGGGTGACCGGCCGCGGTCTCGCGGCTTTCCCCGTCAGTTCCTGGCCTTGAGGTCCCTCAGTACCGTCTGGAGGATGCCGCCGTTCTGGATGTAGCGGACCTCGTTCGGGGTGTCGAGCCGGACCTTCGCCTCGAAGGTGATCGGGTCGTCACCGTCGCGGGTCGCGGTCACCTCGACCGTCTTGGCCTCGCCGTCCTTCAGGTCACCGATCGTGATCACCTCTTCACCGGTCAGATCGAGTGAACCGGCAGTCTCGCCGGCCGGGAACTGGAGCGGCACCACGCCCATCCCGATCAGGTTGGAACGGTGGATCCGCTCGTAGCTTTCGGCGATCACCGCACGCACCCCGAGCAGGTTGGTGCCCTTGGCCGCCCAGTCACGGGAGGAGCCGGAGCCGTACTCCTTGCCGGCCAGCACCACCAGCGGCACACCCTCTTCCGCATACCGCATCGCCGCCTCGTGGATCGAGGTCTCCTCCCCGTCCGGGAAGTGACGGGTGAACCCACCGGCCTTCTCGACCAGCTGGTTGCGCAGCCGGATGTTGGCGAAGGTGCCACGCACCATCACCTCATGATTGCCGCGTCGGGAGCCGTACGAGTTGAACTCGACCGGCTTCACACCCTGCTCGATCAGCCACTGGCCGGCCGGGCTCGACCTCTTGATCGCCCCGGCCGGGGAGATGTGGTCGGTGGTGATCGAGTCACCGAGCAGGGCCAGCACCCGGGCGTTCTCGACCGGTTCGAGGCCGGGCGGGTCGGCCGGCATCGACTCGAAGAAGGAGGGCTGGCGCACGTAGGTGGAGTCCGGCCAGGTGTAACGGTCGCCCTCGGGCACCTTCACGTCCTTCCACTCCTGCTGGCCCTCGAAGATGTCGCCGTACTCCTGATCGAACATCTCCTTGCGGATCGATTCACCGACGATCGCCGCCACCTCGTCCGGGTCGGGCCAGATGTCCTTCAGGAAGACCGGGTTGCCGTCCCCGTCCTCGCCGAGCGGATCGTTCTGGATATCCACGTCCATGCGCCCGACCAGGCTGTAGGCGACCACCAGAGGTGGTGACGCCAGATAGTTGGCTTTGGTGTCCTGGTGGATGCGGCCCTCGAAGTTGCGGTTGCCGGAAAGCACCGAGCAGACGACCAGGTCCTTGGCGTTGATCGCCTCCGAGATCTCCGGTTCCAGCGGTCCCGAGTTGCCGATGCAGGTGGTGCAGCCGTAGCCGACCGTGTTGAACTGGAGCTGTTCGAGGAAGGCGGTAAGGCCGGCCTGTTCCAGATAGTCGGTGACCACCTTCGACCCGGGGGCGAGCGAGGTTTTCACCCACGGCTTCCGGGTCAAGCCCTTCTCCACGGCATTCCTCGCGAGCAGCCCGGCGCCGATCATCACGTCCGGGTTGGAGGTGTTGGTACAGGAGGTGATCGCCGCGATCACCACCCGCCCGTGATCGAGGTCGAAAGAGGTGCCGTCCTGGAGGGTGACCGGAACCGAGTCCTGGCTGGTCGGCTCGGCCGCCTCCATGGTTGCGGCATGAACCGGCCGGCCGGCCGGGTGGGAGTGACCTTCGGCGGGCGGATCGGAGGCGGGAAAGGACTCGTCCAGGGCTTCATCCAGCGGACTGAGTTCGGCCGCCGCCTCGCCATTGAACTCGCCGAGGACATTCAGAAAGGCCGGTTTTGCATCGGTCAGCGAGATCCGGTCCTGGGGCCGCTTCGGACCGGCGATCGAGGGAACCACCGATCCGAGATCCAGCTCCAGCACGTCGGTGAAGACCGGATCCTCCGAGTCCGCGGTGTGGAACATCCCCTGTTCACGGGCGTAGGCGTCAACCAGGGCGATCGCGTCGGTCGGACGGGCGGTCAGCTCCAGGTAGCGAAGGGTCTCGGCGTCCGGCGGGCAGATCGCCGCGGTCGAACCGAACTCCGGCGACATGTTGCCGAGGGTGGCCCGGTTGGCCAGCGGCAGGGTCGGCAGGCCGGGACCGTAGAACTGGACGAAAGCCCCGACCACCCCGCGCTCGCGCAGCATCTCGGTGACGGTCAGGACCAGGTCGGTGGCGGTGGCCGCCGGGGGCAGCTGGCCGTGAAGTTTGAAGCCGATCACCTGCGGCAGCAGCATCGAGACCGGCTGGCCGAGCATCGCAGCCTCGGCCTCGATTCCGCCGACTCCCCAGCCGAGCACGCCCAGTCCGTTGACCATGGTGGTGTGCGAATCGGTGCCGACCAGGGTGTCGGGGTAGGCCTGCCAGATCCCCTCCCGCTCCTTGCGGTAGACGACCTGGGAGATGTACTCGAGATTGACCTGGTGGCAGATGCCGGTGGCCGGCGGCACCACCCGGAAATTGTCAAACGAGTCCTGACCCCACTTGAGGAACTCGTAGCGCTCACGGTTGCGGTGAAACTCCCGTTCGGCGTTGACCGCCAGTGCGGTTGCGGTCCCGAACTCGTCCACCTGGACCGAGTGGTCGATCACCAGATCGACGTCGACCAGCGGGTTGATCTTGCGGGCGTCGCCACCGATCTCGTCCATCGCGTCGCGCATCGCGGCCAGATCAACCACCGCGGGCACCCCGGTGAAGTCCTGCATCAGCACCCGGGCGGGCTGGTACGGGATCTCGACCGAGGGCTCCGCCTTTGCGTCCCACGAGGCGATCGCCTCGACGTCCGCCGCGGTTACCGTGACTCCATCCTCGAGGCGCAGGACGTTTTCAAGCAGCACCTTGATCGGGTAAGGAAGGCGGGCCACGTCGTACTTCGCCTGGAGCGCGTCGAGCCGGTAGATCTCGTACTCACGGCCGTCGACCGAGATGCTGGACCTTGCGCCGAATGAATTGGTGGTGCTCATGACGTTCCTTCGTGGTTGGAGGTTTTGCTCAAGGGTTCCCGATTCACCGCTTTGCTATCTGCCCGGCAGCCAGTGAATCACCGGCACTCTGACCGGCCTTGCCGGACTGAACCCGGTGGGAAATCGACGGGCTGACCAAGCCGATGTGGGCCATCGCCCGGGACCGGACCGGGGCCACCGCGATCTCGAGCCGGCTGGAACCGATCGCCGTCCTGACCGCAGCAGCGACCTTCCCGGGGGTTGTCGTGCCAAGAACCGCCGGCGCGTTCGCACCCGAATCGGCGAACATCCCCGCCTCACGGACAAATCCGGGAGCGACCACCGTGACCGACACCGGGGTGCCGGCCAGGTCCGCACTCAGCCCGAAGGCGAAGCCCCGCAGACCGAACTTGGTCGCGTTGTAAACCGAGCTGCGCGGGCTGCCCGCCTTGCCGGACAGAGATCCGATCAACACGATCTTTCCCCGGCCGCGCTCAAGCATGCCGGGGACCAACTCCTGCGCGAGCAGAATCGGTGCCTCAAGGTTGACTCTGAGCATCCGGGCCACCTGTTCCGACGAGAGATCGGTCAGCCGACCGGTCGCGGGCAGGGCCGCGTTGGCGACCAGGACATCGACCTCGCCGGCTGCCGCAGCCAGCGCAGCTGCCGCATCCGGTTCCGAGAGATCACCGGGAAGGACCAGGTGGCGCTCACCCGGCAGCGAGACGGCCAGATCCTCAAGCGCCGCGGTGGAACGCGCCGAGAGCAGCAACTCGGAGCCGGTTTCCGCCAGATTCGCTGCGATGGTGCGGCCGAGTCCACCGGTCGCACCGGTCAAGAGAACCCGTTTGCCCGCAATTTCCATCGGATCCAACCTACCAGCGAGGCCCGGATTTCCCGGTTCACCTCCGAACGGAAGAAGGAAATTAGTGACGTGTTAGCGAAACGCTTGTACATCGTCTATGATTCCGCAAGTCAAACCGAATAAAGCCGAATCTCCGGCCGACAGGTCCGGAGAGCGGGGGAACCAGGTTTCCGGGGCGAACCCACGAAAGTGGGGGCGCAAGCTCCTTAGAAGCGCCAGCCCGACAGCTAACCCCGCAGGCTGACAAAGGAGATCGGCATTACTGTGGTCCTCGCAGTTCCCAGCTTCAACATTTTCAGTCGGCGGCTCGCCGTCACTGTCGCCCTGGTAATAGCGGGTGGCCTGGCCGCCCTGGCCCCGGCTGCCGCCGACGCGGCAACCTGCGACACCGGTGCCACCGGCGGGATTTCGCTCAGCGCCAACAACTGCAAGCCGATCAAGAAGGCCCGTCTGGTCAACGGCAAGGCGATCGCTCCGGCCTCGGCCCCGGCCAAGGTCAAGCAGGTGATCGAGGCCGCCAACCGGATCCGGACCAAGAGGTACATCTACGGCGGCGGGCACGGCCTCTCGAAGAAACTTGACCGGGGCTACGACTGCTCCGGCTCGGTGAGCTACGCCCTGCGAGCCGCCGGGTTCATCACCAGCCCGATGCCCTCCGGCAGCTTCATCAACTGGAAGAACCGCGGCGCCGGCCGCTGGATCACCACCTACGCCAACGGTGGCCACATGTACATGGTGGTCGCCGGCCTCCGGTTCGACACCTCGGCGATGCGCGGCAACGGCAACAACCGGTGGACCAAAGAGATGCGTTCCAGCGGCGGGTTCAGCGTACGCCACCCAGGCAACTACTAGTCCGGAGTCACCAGCCGCCCGCTGGCGGCGTCATCAACCTCACACGGGACGCTCACGGACCAAAGTCCTATCGCGCCCCGGAGGCCAGGACCCTTGTTCATTCCGGGCTGGCATGATTCCCGGGGATGACGGAACCTTTGCCAGCGCCTCCATTCACGTCGGAACATGAGGAACTTCGGGAGTCGGTCCGCCGGTTTGTCGAGGCCGAGATCGCTCCCCATGTGGACGAGTGGGAAAGGGCCGGAGAGTTCCCCCGTGAGCTCTTCGCCCGCTGCGGAGAGCTCGGGTTTCTCGGGCTGAAGTTTCCGGAGGAGTACGGCGGCCAGGGGGGCGGCTACACCCACGACGCGATCTGGGTGGAGGAGCTGGCACGAAGCGGCGCCTCCGGCGGAGTTTCGGCCGGACTCAACGCCCATGCTTCGATCGCCACCCCGCCGATCCTCAAGTTCGGCACTGTGGAGCAGCGGGAACGCTGGCTGCCGCCCGCGATTCGCGGCGAGCTGGTCGGCGCCCTCGGAATCACCGAACCGGGGGCCGGCTCGGACGTGGCCTCGCTCCGCACCAGAGCGGTGCGGGACGGCGACGGCTGGATCGTCAACGGAGCGAAGACCTTCATCACCAACGGGGTCCGGGCCGACTTCATGGTCACCGCCTGTCGCACAACCGAAGGTGGCGGCCACGGCGGCATCTCCTTCCTGGTTATCGACACCTCCACCCCCGGCTTCAAGGTGGTCTCCAACCTCGAAAAAATGGGCTGGCGCTCCTCCGACACCGCCGAGATCTCGCTCACCGATGTGTTCGTCCCCGGAGAGAACCTGCTGGGCGAGGAGAACGGTGGCTTCGGTCTGATCATGGCCAACTTCGCCTGGGAGCGCCTGGTGATGGCGATCGGGGCGATCGGGGCGATGGACCGCCTGATCGAACTCAGCCGCGAGTACGCCGGTGAACGACAGGCCTTCGGCCGGCCGATCGGAAAGTTCCAGGCGATCCGTCACAGGATCGCCGACATGGCGACCAGAACCGCCGCATCAAGGACACTCACTTACGACACCCTGCGCCGGTTCGAGGCCGGAGAGCCGGTGATCCGCGAGGTGGCGATGACCAAGCTGTTCACCCAGCGGGCCCTGGTCGAGATCGCCGACGAAGCCCTGCAGATCCATGGTGGCTACGGCTACATGGCCGAGTTCGAGATCGAACGAGCCCTGCGGGACGCCCGGCTGGGACCGATCGGCGGCGGCACCGACGAGATCATCGGCAAGACCTTCGGTCTCTGAACCTGCGGCCTCGCGACAGCATCGAACCTTCCCATGGGTTGACAGGAACCCGCGGGGCAGGTTACGTTCTCCGGGGAACAAATACGACTTCGAGGGGATCGTCATGAAGAACTTCAAGCGGGGTGCCAGGGGCCTCGCATTCGGGATAATGGTCGCAGTCGCCACCGTGCTTCTGCTGCCGTCGGCCGGTCAGGCTTCATCGAGTATGGCCTGGGCACCCGCGAACCCGCCGGGGGCGAGCGCTGACGGATCAGGCCTCCCGCCCGGAGCCGACGCTCCCCGCACGGCCCAGAACGGCAAGACGGTTCCCTACATCGTCGGCGGCAACGAAACCACCTTCGACAAGCATCCATGGCTGGTGCAGATCACCCTCAACGGAGGGGCGCACTGCGGGGGCGCCCTCGTTCACCCGATGCTGGTGCTTACTGCCGCCCACTGCGTCTGGAGCGGCAACGACAACGACTGGTGGGGGAACCTGGCCCCGATGCAGGCCTTCACCAGCCGGACGATCACCCAGACCGGCGGTGAGGAACTCCAAATTGCCGGCTGGTCGAAGGCCCAGAACTACAGTCCACTCCCGGGGACCGGTGAGAACGACTACGGGTTCCTCGCGCTGGCTTCACCCTCTGCCCGCCCCACGCTCCAGATTGCAGGAGCAGATGAACGGGCCACCTGGCGGGCCGGTCGAATGGCCTTGGTGGCCGGCTTCGGGAACATCCAGCAGGGGGGTCCGGCCAGCACCGTCCTCAAGGAGATCAACGAACCGATCATCGATGACGCGGTCTGCGGCAGCCCCGGCTCCTACGGGACCCAGTTCTTCGTCGCCAACATGGTCTGCGCCGGAATCATGCAGGGCGCGGCCGGAACCTGCCAGGGGGACAGCGGCGGACCGCTGAGCGTGCCCCTGGACGGCGGCGGTCGGCGGATCGTCGGGGTGGTGAGCTGGGGCGACGGTTGTGCCAAGCCAAACAAGCCGACCGTGTTCGCCCGGGTGGCCGAGGCGGGAATGAGCACCCAGGTGAACGCCGCCGCGAAGGGCGCCGCCCAGTTCTTCAACTTCCCCGGACAGTATGCGGACCCGAACGTGGTCGGCGCCGGGGGCAAGCCGGCCGGTTGCTCGGCCGCCCAGGGTGCGGCGGCTCAGGCCCAGGCCGCGCTGGGCACAGCCAACCGCAATCTGGCCAAGGCGAAGAAAGGCGTGGCAAGCGCGAAGAAGGGCGTGGCCAAGGCGAAGAAGGCAGTGCGAAAGGCCAACCGAAAGAGGAAGGCCAGGGCGAAGCGCGGACTGCGTTCGGCGAACGCGAAGCTGAAAAAAGCCAATTCGAAGCTGAAGAAGGCCAAGTCCTCGGTATCGAGAGCCAAAGCCAACCTCGCCGCCGCCAACGGCCAGGCCGGAGCCGCCTGCAACTGAACTCCGGCTCCGCAACCCACCGAAAGAAGGACCACTTTCGAGAGGAGGGTTGTCAGCCGCACAGAGCGAAAAAGTCCCCTCGATCAGGGGATGGCTGCCGAGAACTAGAGCGCGGAATGCAACCAATGCCAACGTGACTCGGCTGTTTCGCTCCACCCGCGAGTGGTTCGCAGGGGCCTCCAGCCGCTCTTGAGTCCCCGGCGATTCCCGTTCAGTTGCGGGTGGTCCGCCGGGGCCTCCAGCTGCTCTGGCAAATTTCT
>JAMLGI010000019.1 GCA_023958085.1 Solirubrobacterales bacterium
ACGTCAAATCATCATGCCCCTTATGCCTAGGGCTACACACGTGCTACAATGGGAAGTACAACGAGTTGCGAAGTCGCGAGGCTAAGCTAATCTCTTAAAGCTTCTCTCAGTTCGGATTGTAGGCTGCAACTCGCCTACATGAAGCCGGAATCGCTAGTAATCGCGGATCAGCACGCCGCGGTGAATACGTTCCCGGGCCTTGTACACACCGCCCGTCACACCACGAGAGTTTGTAACACCCGAAGTCGGTGAGGTAACCTTTTTGGAGCCAGCCGCCTAAGGTGGGATAGATGATTGGGGTGAAGTCGTAACAAGGTAGCCGTATCGGAAGGTGCGGCTGGATCACCTCCTTTCTAAGGAATATTACGGAAACTACACATCGTTTGCCTTTGTTCAGTTTTGAGAGGTTTACTCTCAAACAGATTGTTCATTGAAAACTGGATATTTAAAGTAAAGAAATCAAAACAAACCGAGAACACCGCGTTGAATGAGTTTTTTAATAAGTTCAATTGCTTATTTTTCTTGATAAAACTTCTATCGCTAGAAGATCTTTATCAAAACCCAACCGTAAGGTTGATAAGGTTAAGTGAATAAGGGCGCATGGTGGATGCCTTGGCACTAGGAGCCGATGAAGGACGGGACTAACACCGATATGCTTTGGGGAGCTGTAAGTAAGCTTTGATCCAGAGATTTCCGAATGGGGGAACCCAACATCTTTTATAGGATGTTACTTGTCAGTGAATACATAGCTGGCAGGAGGTAGACGCAGAGAACTGAAACATCTAAGTACCTGCAGGAAGAGAAAGAAAATTCGATTCCCTGAGTAGCGGCGAGCGAAACGGGAAAAGCCCAAACCAAGATGCTTGCATCTTGGGGTTGTAGGACTCCGATATGGTAGTTCTTTCAGATAGTTGAATAACTTGGAAAAGTTAGCTAAAGAGGGTGAAAGCCCCGTAGACGAAATGTGAAAGACACCTAGGAGGATCCTGAGTACGGCGGAACACGAGGAATTCCGTCGGAATCCGGGAGGACCATCTCCCAAGGCTAAATACTCCCTAGTGACCGATAGTGAACCAGTACCGTGAGGGAAAGGTGAAAAGCACCCCGGAAGGGGAGTGAAATAGATCCTGAAACCATGTGCCTACAACAAGTTAGAGCCCGTTAATGGGTGATAGCGTGCCTTTTGTAGAATGAACCGGCGAGTTACGATTGCATGCGAGGTTAAGTTGAAGAAACGGAGCCGTAGCGAAAGCGAGTCTGAATAGGGCGAATGAGTATGTAGTCGTAGACCCGAAACCATGTGATCTACCCATGTCCAGGTTGAAGGTGCGGTAAAACGCACTGGAGGACCGAACCCACGTACGTTGAAAAGTGCGGGGATGAGGTGTGG
Source organism: Solirubrobacterales bacterium (assembly GCA_023958085.1). Classification (GTDB taxonomy): domain Bacteria; phylum Actinomycetota; class Thermoleophilia; order Solirubrobacterales; family 70-9; genus 67-14. Next base: position 1,391 of record JAMLGI010000019.1, read on the forward strand.
GTAGCGGAGAAATTCCAAACGAACTTGGAGATAGCTGGTTCTCTCCGAAATAGCTTTAGGGCTAGCGTCGAAGTTGAGAATGATGGAGGTAGAGCACTGTTTGGACTAGGGGCCCATCTCGGGTTACCGAATTCAGATAAACTCCGAATGCCATTCATTCATATTCGGCAGTCAGACTGTGAGTGATAAGATCCATAGTCGAAAGGGAAACAGCCCAGACCACCAGCTAAGGTCCCAAAATATATGTTAAGTGGAAAAGGATGTGGGGTTGCACAGACAACTAGGATGTTGGCTTAGAAGCAGCCACCATTTAAAGAGTGCGTAATAGCTCACTAGTCGAGTGACCCTGCGCCGAAAATGTACCGGGGCTAAACATATTACCGAAGCTGTGGAGTGCACCGTATGGTGCATTGGTAGGAGAGCGTTCTAAGGGCGTCGAAGGTAGATCGTGAGGACTACTGGAGCGCTTAGAAGTGAGAATGCCGGCATGAGTAGCGAAAGACAGGTGAGAATCCTGTCCACCGAATGTCTAAGGTTTCCTGGGGAAGGTTCGTCCGCCCAGGGTTAGTCGGGACCTAAGCCGAGGCCGAAAGGCGTAGGCGATGGACAACAGGTTGATATTCCTGTACCACGTTGAATCCATTATGACCGATGGGGGGACGGGGAAGGGTAAGAGAACCCAGGCGATGGTTGTCCTGGGGCAAGTACGTAGCTAGTCGCTGTAGGCAAATCCGCAGCGGCGTTATGACGCGAGGTGCGATGCCAGCTGGATTAGTTTCCGGCCAGTCTCCGAGCCCATGCCTCCGAGAAAAGCCTCTAGGCAGGATTCATGTGCCCGTACCCATAACCGACACAGGTGGACAAGTAGAAGATACTAAGGTGAGCGAGATAACCTTCGTTAAGGAACTCGGCAAATTCGCCCCGTAACTTCGGGATAAGGGGCGCCCCGTTAGGGTGAAATCCATACGGATGGAGCTCGAGGGGGCCGCAGTGAATTGGTCCAAACGACTGTTTACCAAAAACACAGGGCTCTGCTAAGTCGCAAGACGACGTATAGGGTCTGACGCCTGCCCGGTGCTGGAAGGTTACGCGGACTTGTTAGCTCTTCGGAGCAAAGCAATGAAGCTAAGCCCCAGTAAACGGCGGCCGTAACTATAACGGTCCTAAGGTAGCGAAATTCCTTGTCGGGTAAGTTCCGACCTGCACGAATGGCGTAACGATTTGGACGCTGTCTCAACGAAGGACTCGGTGAAATTGGAGTCTCGGTGAAGATACCGAGTACCCGCATCAAGACGGAAAGACCCCGTGAACCTTTACTACAACTTGATATTGGAGTTTGGTGTGTCCTGTTCAGGATAGGTGGGAGACAGTGAACCGATGGTTACGGCCATCGGGGAGTCAACCTTGAGATACCACCCTTGACATACCGGGCTTCTAACACTGTTCCGTAATCCGGTCAGTGGACATTGTCAGGCGGGTAGTTTGACTGGGGCGGTCGCCTCCTAAAATGTAACGGAGGCGCCCAAAGGTTCCCTCAGTACGGTTGGAAATCGTGCGTAGAGTGTAAAGGCAACAAGGGAGCTTGACTGCGAGACCGACGGGTCGAGCAGGAACGAAAGTTGGGCTTAGTGATCCGGCGGTTGCAAGTGGAAGCGCCGTCGCTCAACGGATAAAAGGTACTCCGGGGATAACAGGCTTATCGCTTCCAAGAGTCCATATCGACGAAGCGGTTTGGCACCTCGATGTCGGCTCGTCGCATCCTGGGGCGGGAGTACGTCCCAAGGGTTGGGCTGTTCGCCCATTAAAGCGGCACGCGAGCTGGGTTCAGAACGTCGTGAGACAGTTCGGTCCCTATCTGATGTGGGCGTTGGAGAATTGAGAGGATTTGTCCCTAGTACGAGAGGACCGGGATGAACGTGCCTCTGGTGTAGCTGTTGTCCTGCCAAGGGCACCGCAGCCTAGCTACGCACGGAACGGATAACCGCTGAAGGCATCTAAGCGGGAAGCCGTCCTCGAGATTAATTCTCCCATCTCTTCGAGAGAGTAAGACCCCTGGTAGACCACCAGGTTGATAGGCCGGCGGTGGAAGGGTGGTAACACCTGCAGCTGACCGGTACTAATGGGTCGAGGGCTTGACGGATTTTTATTTCAATGCCATTGTGCGGTTTTCAAGCAGCACCGAGGCTCATAGTCTCACCATATTTCCGGTGGTGTAATAGCGTGGTGGAAACACCTCTTCCCATTCCGAACAGAGCAGTTAAGCACCACAGCGCCGATGGTACTTGGGGGGCAACCCCCTGGGAGAGTAGGACGCCGCCGGTTTTTCATTGAAGGGCCGCCCGCGAGGGCGGCCCTTTACGTTGCACATGACCGATCGCGCGGCGGTCAGCAACGCGAGTGGTCGCGGTGAGGATCGGGCCCGCTATACGGCCACAATCCTCACCGTGCTGCGTTGGTGCCACTAACGCCCGCGGTCGCCGAAAGACGGCGCTTCAGTCGTTAGCCCACCGACTCTGCTGCGCCGGCCGCGCTGCGACTCCGGGCTGACGGAACCTGCCCGGCTCGTGTCGGTGTCGGGAGGGCGATACGGTGGCAGGGTGAGTGAGATTCACGGCGCAGAGGGGATTTCAGACGAGGATCTTCGGGCCGGTCTGGGAGTGATCCGATTCCTCAGCGAGTCGATCGGGCCGCGCCCGCCCTGTTCCGAACAGGAGGAGCGCGCCGCCGAGCAGGTCGATGGAGAACTCAGGAGAATCGGTCTTAGGCCGGAGCTTGAAGGGTTCCGGAGCGCCCGGAGCTTCGGTGGGGCCTATCTGGCGATCTTCGGTCTGGCCTTGGGCGGCTCTCTGCTCCAGGGGATGCGGTCACGGAGGCGGGTTGGAACGGCTTTGGGATTGGCTGGGGTCCTGACAGCGGTCGCGGAGGGTCGCTTCCCGTGCCGCGGGCCGCTCAACCTGCTCCGGCGCCGATCGAGCCGGAACCTGCACGCCGTGATCGAGCCGAAAGGGAACGCGGTCAGGACCGTCTGTTTGATGTCGCATCTGGACTCATCGCGCTCCGGGCTGATGTTCCACCCGCGGGTCACTCCGTTCCTTGGGAAGCTGGTGGCGGCAACCGGAGCGGCAACGCTGCTTTCAGTAATTTCAGGGCCGTTGCGTCAGATTCCGGTTCTGCGCTGGCTCGACCGGATCGGGAGGGGGTTCCTCCTTACCGCCGGTCTCCTGGTGCTGGAGCGGGAACTCCGGGGTGTGGATGTGCCCGGGGCGAACGACAACGCTTCCGGGGTCGGCGCCTGCCTCGCCCTGGGCCATGGACTGGCACGGCACCGCCCGGCGAACACCCGGATCGTGCTGCTCTTTACCGGCAGCGAGGAGTCCGGGCCGCTCGGGATCCGGGACTTCCTTCACCGGCATGACACCGACGGATGGCTTTTCGTCAACTTCGATGGAGTCGGGGCGGACGCGCCGCTGCGGGTACTCGACCGGGAGGGAGGACCGCTCAACTCGGTCAGGGCGGATCGGGAACTGTTGGAACTGGCCGCCGCGGTCGGGCGCGAGCATCCGGCGCTGGCCGCGGCACCACTCAGTCACGGATCTGGACTTCCCTACGACTCAACCCCGGTTCTGGCTGGGGGAGGGCGTGCTGTCAGCGTTGTCAACCAGGACGGTCCGATCCCGAACTATCACTGGCCAAGCGACCGTTTCGAGAACATTTCGGCTCCAGCCTTTGAGCGGGCTGTGCGGTTCGGGATCGAACTGATTCGAATGATCGACGAGGGTGATTAGACCTCGGTTGGTTCAGGCCGATCCTGCCGTGCGTCGACCGGGGGTCCGGCACGGTTCATCCGGGTGGGTCGGATTGCGGCGTGGAGAGAGCCGGGACCGGTTCGGTGAGTGGCGACGGGTGCGCCTGGTGCCGGGGCAGGCGGGGACCCGGCCGGCCGGAGCGGGATGCTCCAGACCGTACTCGCCGAGGGTGGCGAATTCGATCGCGAGATCGATGAGGTCGGCCACCCGAAAGGCAGCCCTGGCGCGGAAAGTTTCGATTGATGCGAACATAGGTTCGTACAGTAGGCGACCGGTCGGACACGAACATGTGTTTGTACGAAATCTTGCAGAAAGGAGCGCCGAGGGGAGGGCTGTCGTTCAAATCGACTGAGAAGTCTCCCCTCGATGGCTTTCCGGCCGGGGTGTTCGGGGTGTCCGGGGTTGTCCAGCCGTTCGCTGGCAAGGATTCAGCCGATGACGGGGCCCGATAGTGCTGGGGTACGTGAGGGTTTCGTCTGAGGCTGCTGACGCCGCCAGCGGTCGGCTGGCGACCCCGGACTAGCCGAAGTTGAAACCGGTTGGAGCGAGGGTCTTGATCGCCCGATCCGGAGGGATGATCTCGGTCAGACCGCGGACCGCGAGACTGGTCGTGCCGTGCCTCGACTCGATCCTTCCCCGGGCCCGGATCAGGGTCGACGTCTTGACCACCAGCCGGTGCCGGGCGGCTACCTGTGGCGGCAGGACCAGGTTGATGGTGCCGTGCTCGTCCTCGGCCAGGATGAAGATCACCCCGTTGGCGGTTTCCGGGCGTTGACGGGCAACCATCAGGCCGGCGACCTCGGTCCAGCTGCGGTCGGGCAGGGCCGACGCCGCGGTGGTGGTCAGTACCCGCTCCGGCAGGGTGGGGCGGATCAGAGCCATCGGATGGCCCTCCAGGGTCATGCCGGTCGAGCCGTACTCGGCCCGTACCCGGTCCCAGCCGGCGGGCTCATCCAGTGCCGGCGGGGCGGCTTCCGCCAGCGGCAGGGCGAGCTGTCGGCCTGCGTCGTTGCCGGTGGGGCGGGGGAGGAGGCCGACGCTCCAGAGTCCGGCCGCCCGGCCGCTGCGGGGCAGGGACCGGAGCGCACCGGCCCAGGCCAGCAGCTCAAGGTCCTCCCGGCGCATCGGCAGGCGGGAGGCGAGATCACCCAGATCCCGGAATCGACCACCCCGGTCACGCTCCGCCACCAGTTCCCCGAGCTCGTCCTCCCGGGCACCCTTGATGTAACCAAGCCCGATCCGAACCGCAGGCTGCCGACGTTCGCAACTCTCACACCGAGATGAGGGAAATCCGGCACTATGCCGGATAAGTCTCATCTCGGTGGATTGGTGGTGGCTGTCCGGCCACTCGGCGCTGCACTCGACCCGGCTTGAGTTGATGTCCGGGGGCAGCACCTCGATCCCGCTTCTTCGGGCGTCGCTGACCAGTGAGTCCGGGGGGTAGAAGCCCATCGGCTGTTCATTCAGAAGCGAGGCCAGGTACTCCGGTCCGTAATGGAGCTTCAGCCAGGCCGACTGGTAGGCGAGCAGCCCGAAGGCGGCCGAGTGGGCCTTGGGAAAGCCGAAACCGGAGAAACCGGCGATCTGGGTGTAAACCCTCTCTGCCTGCTCGACCGTCAATCCGTTGGCCCCGGCACCCTCGATGAACCGCTGGTGATGGGCCTCGAGCGCCCGCCGGGAGCGCTTCCGGCTCATCGCCCGTCGGAGGCTCTCGGCTTCGGAGGAGCTGAAGCCGGCCACCTGCATCGCCACCTCGATCACCTGCTCCTGGAAGATGATCACCCCCAGCGTCTCCTTCAGGACCGGTTCCAGCAGGGGGTGGATGTACGGGATCTCGAAGTCCGGATCCTCCCGTTGGCGCATCCGGCGCTCAAGATAAGGGTGGACCGCGCCACCCTGGATCGGGCCGGGCCGGATCAGGGCCACCTGGACGGTCAGATCATCGAGATCCTGAGGCTGCATCCGGGGCAGCATCTGCATCTGGGCCCGGCTCTCGATCTGGAACACCCCGGTGGTGTCGGCCCGGCGGATCATCTCGAAGGTCGGCTCATCCTTCAGGTCGATCCGGCTGAGGTCCACCGTCTCGCCCCGCAGCCGGTGGATCTCGTCCACGGAGCGCTCCACCGCCGAGAGCATCCCCAGACCGAGCAGATCTATCTTGAGAAAACCGGCATCCTGGCAGGAGTCCTTGTCCCACATCACGGTCTGCCGGCCGGCCATCGCGGTCGGGACCACCGGGCAGATCTCGACCAGGGGACGGGTCGAGATCACCATCCCGCCGGAATGCTGGGAGGGATGACGGGGAACGTTGCGGGACTCGGCGACCAGGCTGACCAGATGACGCCAGGCCCGGGAGTGCGAGCGTTCCGGACCGATCGCGGCAGCCAGGTCCCGCCCGAGGTCGATCGCACCCGAATGAAAATCGACCGACCGCGAGGCCAGCTCGATCTCGTTGCCGGGGATCCCGAGCACCTTGCCGAAGTCCCGAATCGCTCCGCGGCTCCGGTAGGTGGGGAAGGCCGCGACCAGAGCCGAGTGTTCGTGGCCGTAGCGCTCATGGATCCGGGGGATCAGGGCGGCCCGGATGTCCCGGGGGAAGTCGAGGTCGATGTCCGGGGCGACCGTGACCTCCTCGTTGAGGAAGCGGCCGGGGAAGAGTCCGGCCGCAACCGGATCCACATGTGAGAGGCCGGTCAGGTAGCAGACGATCGAGCTGACGCTGGAGCCGCGGCCCCGTCCCGGCGGGAGTACTGCCCGGCCGGCCGAGGAACCCCGGACCTCGCTCGCCACCTCGCGGGCCAGTTCGAGCAGATCCTGATGCAGCAGGAAAAACCCGGAGAGGCCGAGGCCCCGGATGATCTTCAGCTCGTTCTCCAGCCGTCCCCGGGCCTCGTTCAGCAAGGTGCTGCCCCGGTAACGCTGCTCCAGCCGTTCACGGCAGGTGCCGGCCAGGGTCCGGTCGGCTTCCGGATCGTCGGACTGGGGGTAGCGGTAGCCCAGCTCGCGCTCCGGGTCGAACTCGATCCGCTCCGCGATCCGGGCGGTCTCCGCCACCGCCTCCGGGTAGCGCGAAAAACGGGCCGCCATCTGCTGCGGTGTCGCCATGACCGAGGTGGAGTTGCCCCGGCGCCAGGGTTCCGAGGCGGCCAGTCCGGTGCCGGTCCGGACCGCGACCAGGGCATCCTGGAGCGGGCTGCGGGCCGGATCGTGGCTGTGCACGTTGCCGGTAGCCACGGTCGGCACCCCGAGTCGTCCGGCCAGACCGGCCAGCCACCGGTTGCGGGCCATGTCGTACCGCCACCAGGGTCGCTGCAGCTCGATCCGGAAGTTCTCCGGCCCGAACCAGCCGCGCAGCTTCCGGGCGAGAGCCTCGCCCCGGCCGGTATCCCCGTCATCGAAGGCAGCCGGGATCAGGCCACTGCCGGCGCAGCCACTCAGGCAGATCAGCCCCTCGCTGTACCCGGCCAGTACTTCCAGCGGCAGGATCGGTGGGATCGCTCTTCGCTCCGGGCCGGTTCTGGTGTCGGCGTGGGAACGGGTCAGAAGTCGGCAGAGATTGCGGTAGCCGAGGTCGTTCTCGACCAGCAGGGTGAGGTGGAAGGCACGCAGCGGCAGGATCCCCCTCGGGTCGGCCCGTGAGGGCCCCGGGCTGTCGTCCAGCCCCACGGTCAGCTCGGTGCCGGTGAGCGGCCGGATGCCCGCCCCGCGGCAGGCCACCGCGAACTCCATCGAGCCCCAGATTCCGTCGTGATCGGTCAGAGCGAGGGCCGAATAGCCCAGATCGACCGCCCTGGAGGCCAGCTCCAGCGGGGAGGAGGCTCCGTCGAGGAAGGAGAAGGAGGAGTGGCAGTGCAGCTCTACGTAGGGGGCGGACATCGCGAACCTCAGGCTCGCTGGCTGAACCACTGCGCCGAAGGAAAGGCACGAAAGAGGGTCAGGTCACGACCGTCGATCAGGATCAGTTCGAAGTACCAGCGACGGATCGGGGCGGCGGTCCACCAGCCGTCCTCGACGATCCATTCCTCCCGGATCGCGACCACATCACTGCCGTTCACCTGGATCGGGGTGCCCCGGGCATCGGCGGTGACCTCGGCCGGACGGGGCCGGTAGAGGCGACCCGTCCGTTCCGGTCCGATCTCTGCAGGAAGGTTCATTCGGGCAGATACGGGGTGAGGAAGAGGCGACGCTCGGGCAGGCGGGAACCGGGCTCGGCCTCCAGCACCCTGAGCAGCCCGGTCCGGCCGACCGCCGCCCGTACCTGGCGGGCAGCCTCGTCCAGCCTGCACCGGCGAGTCTCCTCCGGGCGGGGTGCCGTTTCGAGCTGTTCGGGAGCGGCCGGGGCGGTCGCGGTCACCCGCAGTCGCAGACTCTCTGCCGGCCGGGGAAGCCGCTCCGGTACCGAGGCGAGCAGGAGCCGGAACAGACCGGAAGAAGCGGTCGGTTTGCGGGGTGTGAGCTCCCGGCTCCAGCTGCCGCCCTCGACCAGGTCGGCCTCGAAAACCAGGCTGCGGGCCGACAGCCCGGCTGCGTCCAGCTGCGCCGCCACCCGGTCGCCGAGCAGGATCAGTCCGCTGCGGAGATGGGTACCGGACGCTTCCTCGGGCAGTTCGACCGTTTCACCGATCGTCCGCTGCCGGTGACGGGGCCGGATGTCTTCCTCCCGGCCGAGTGCCAGCTTCCGGGCCCGGGAACCGGCCGGTCCGAAACGGTCGGCGACCTGGTCGGCGGACAGCGCCGTCAGGTCGCCGAGTCGATCCAGGTTGAGCCGCCCCAGAGCGCGGAAGAGGTCACGTTCCCCGGCCGGTGGGAGGTCGAGCCGTCCCGAGAGAGTCGATACCGGCAGCTCCGCGAGGAAGGTGGCGAGATTCTCGGCCGGAAGGGTGACCGTCCTTCCGGGGACGGGTCCCTCCCGACCGGCGAGTGTGAAGGCTGCCAGCCGGGTCGGGGCGGCGGCCAGGACCGGAGCGGGACCGAGCGCACGACGGGTGGCGGCGAGCACACCACTCGGCCCTCCGTGAAGTCGCTCCAGTCCGTCGGCCAGAAAGAAGGCTTCGCCGGGTCGCCCCGGTTCGACTCCCGCACCGATCGATTCGAGCCGCAGCAGCAGGCGCTCATGGGCCTTCGCCGACCGGGCCGGATCGGGAGGGATGAAGCCGAGTTCGGGGCAGATATCGACCGCCTCGCCGAGTCGCATGTCGGGCCGCACCCCGAGTGAACTGGCGGCCGGTGAGACTTCCCCGATCCGGGCCGGAGCGCCGTCCCCGGGGGCCACCGCGACCGGCTCGAGCAGCTGCTCCTGCCGTCGGCCGAGGGCGGCCCGGAGGGTCAGCAGGGGGAGCAGTGCGCAGACGATCATACGAACGTATGTTCGCATACCGGGAGGATCACGGAGACGAACGGTTCGCAAGTTGCGGGTGTTGCTTTCCGCCAGAAACGGGAATATGGTGATCACGATGGATCGGGAGGACGCTCGCAAGATCGGCAGGAACCCCGCATGGATGAGGGGACTGTCGCAGCCGAGGCTTTCCCGGCGGCAGTTCATGCGGGGGACGGCCGGTGCCTTTGCCTCGCTCTCGATGGCCCAGCTGATCGCCGCCTGCGGCCTGCCCGGAACACGGGATACCGGCTACGACCCGGACACCGACTGGAAGGCCTGGTGGAAGGAGCAGAAGAGCACCGGTCAGTTGAGTTTTGCCAACTGGCCGCTCTACATCGATACCGAGAAGGGCAAGCATCCCTCGATCGAACAGTTCGAGAAGGAGACCGGGATCCAGGTCAAGTACCAGCCGGTGATCCAGGACAACGGTGCCTTCTACGCCACGATCAGCCCGGTGCTGCAGGCGAAGCAGTCGACCGGCTACGACCTGATCGTGATCTCCAACGGCTGGTATCTCACCCAGCTGATGCAGAACCGCTGGCTGATCCCGCTGGACCACGCCCGGATGCCGAACTTTGCGAAGTACGCCGGGCCGGTTGCCACCGAACTCCAGTACGACCCGAAACTGACCTACTGCGCGGTCTGGCAGGCCGGCACCACGGCGATCGCCTACAACTCGAAGTACGTCGACGAGGAGGTCGACAGCATCGAGATCCTGTTCGATCCCAAGTACAAGGGCAAGATCGGCATGCTGAGCGATCCGGACGAGCTCGGGGTGGCCGGGCTGCTGGCCCTCGGGATCGAGCCGGAGACCTCGACCTACGCCGACTGGAAGAAGGCGGCGAAACTGCTGACCAAACAGCGGGATGACGGACTGGTCCGGCAGTACTACGACAACGGCTACATCCAGGCGCTCGAGAACGGTGACGTCGTGGTGAGTCAGGCCTACTCGGGGGACATCTTCCAGGCCCAGAACTCGGGTTACCCGAACCTCAAGTACGTGATCCCGAAGGAGGGGGCGGTGATCTGGCGGGACAACTGTGTGATCCCGCTCCACGCGGAGAACCCGCTCGACGCGATCGAGTGGATCAACTTCTTCTACCGGCCGGACGTCCAGGCGATGATCACCGACTGGGTCGGTTACGTCTCCCCGGTCCCGGCGGCGAAACCGATCATCGCCAACCAGCTCGACGATCCGACCGCCGCCAACAGTCCCCTGATTTTTCCCTCCGAGGCAGAGTTCAGACGGCTCAAGGAGTACCCCCTGACCGAGACTCTCGAAACCCATGAGCAGTGGGTCGGCCTGCTCAACCCGATCATCCAGTCATGAGATTCCGGGCGAGACATCGGATCCGGAAGGGAGCCACCCGGTGAAGGCCCGCCTCACGCCCTACCTCCTGAACCTGCCCGCGATGGGCTGGATGATCATCTTCTTCCTGGTTCCGCTGGTCTCGATCATGTCGATCTCGCTGATGACCGGGGACCCGATCAAGGGGTACGACCTGACCTGGAACTTCGGGATCTTCTCCGACGTCTTCAGCCAGTACTCGGCCCAGATCGGTCGCTCATTCCTCTACGGGGCGATCTCGACCGCCCTGGCCCTGGTGGCGATGTACCCGGTCGCCTACTGGATCGCCTTCCACGGTGGCCGACGCAAGGCGTTCTTCCTGTTCCTGCTCCTGCTGCCGTTCCTGGTCAGCTTCATCATCCGGATCCTGGTCTGGCAGTTCATCCTTTCCGATGACGGGATGGTGCTGAGCCTGCTCAAGCAGATCGGGATCATCGGCGAGAACGCCCACATCCTCTCGACCCCGACCGCGGTGGTGATCGGGCTCACCTACGACGCCCTGCCCTGGATGGCGCTGCCGATCTTCGTCGCTCTGGAGAAGATCGACCGGGACCAGATCGAGGCCGCCGGAGATCTCTACGCCTCCGGGTTCGAGCAGTTCCGGCGCGTGATCCTGCCGCTGTCGGCGCCCGGGATGTATGCCGGCATCCTGCTGGTCGGGATCACCAACGTCGGTGACTTCCTCAGCGCGATGCTGCTGGGTGGCCCCAGTACCACCATGGTCGGCAACATCATCCAGACCCAGTACGTGCAGAACGGGAACTTCCCGATCGCCTCGGCCCTGTCTCTGATCCTGATGGTCCTGCTGCTGGTCTGCGTCTTCGTCTACGCCCGGATCTTCGGGGTCCGCACCCTCCAGGAGTACGCCTGATGGCCGGCAAGGGAACCAGTCCCGACTCGGCCCGCCCGGTCCGCAAGCGCCCCTGGACCCGCTTCATCCTGCCGACCTACGTCGGCCTGATCATGTTCTACGCGCTGGTTCCGATCATCGTGATGTTCATCTACACCTTCAACCAGGCGCCGAACCAGCGGCTCGTGTTCGGCTGGCAGGGTTTCACCACCGAGTGGTACACCCACGTGTTCCAGATCGCGGATCTGACCCAGTCGCTGCTGCACTCGGTCGAGGTGGCGGTGGTCAGTTCGATCGTTGCGACCATCCTCGGCACCCCGGCCGCGCTGGCCCTGGCCCGCCGCAAGTTCCTCGGACGCGGCCTGATCGACCTGACGGTGTTGACCAACCTGACCGCCCCGGGAGTGGTGGTCGGCGCTTCGCTGCTCGGGTTCTTCATCGCGATGCAGATTCCGCGTGGGCTGACCACGATCATCATCACCCACATCGCCTTCAATGTGGCGATCGTGATCATCGTGGTCCAGGCCCGGGTCGCGGGCTACGACGAGTCGCTGGAGGAGGCAGCGCAGGATCTCGGGGCGACCCCCTGGGTGGCGTTCTGGAAGGTGACCCTGCCGATGATCATGCCGGGAATCTTTGCCGCCTTCATGCTTTCCTTCGCCCTCTCGATCGACGACTACATCATCACCAGCTTCGTTGCCGGCCAGACCCTTACCTTCCCGCTCTGGGTCGCCGGAGCGGTCAAGATCGGCATTCCACCGCAGGTGTTCGTGATGGGCACCCTGATCTTCCTGGCCGGCCTGGTGATCGCGATCATGAGCCTCGTAATGCAGAACCGGGCGCAGCGCAAGCTGAGGACCCATCCCTCCGCCAACTGACCGCGGAATCCTGCCGCCCCGATCGACTCTGCGGCGAACTACGGATTCCTTGTTTCCGTCACCGGACGCTGGTAGCTTTCCGCCGCAGGTGCCCGGATCCGGATCGGATCCGCCACCGTTTCGTCCGGGGTCCGTCAATGACGGGCCCAAGAAGAACTCATCAGGAACGGGATGACTCTCAAAGATCTCAGCTTCGGTGATTTTCAGGTAGCGGTACTGATCGGTTTCCTGGTCATCACCGTCTGCCTTATCGGGGTGTTTCTGGCTGTCGCCAGACATTCGAAACAGAACGTCGAGTTCGCCGAGGTGACCGACACCGGCTACATGCTGCGCAGGTACTGGCTCATTTTCCTGGCCATCTTCCTCGGCACCGGCCTGATCCTGTCGCTCTCCTTCATGCCCTACGGCAGTGCGGCACGTCCGACCGAGCAGGCCCGCATCGACGGGTACCAGTTCAACTGGACCGTCAGCCCGGCCAAGACCAAGGCGGGCTCCACCGTCGACTTCACGGTCACCTCCAAGGATGTGAACCACGGAGTCGGTTTCTACGACCCGAACGGCGTGCTGATCGGCAACGTCCAGGCGATGCCCGGCTACGAGAACGTGGTCAGCATCGATTTCGACAAGCCCGGGACGTACACGCTCGCCTGTCTCGAGTACTGCGGCCTGGGCCATCACAAGATGATCCGTGAGTTTGAGGTGACCCCATGAGTGAAGCAGCGACCACGATTCACCCCGCCGCCCAGGAGTTCGACCCGCCGGTTGAAGGCTCGCAGCGCCGTATCGGCCTGCTTTACGGCGTCACCGGGCTGGCCGTATTCCTGTTGATGGTGCTGGCCGGGATCCTGATGCGTCTGACCCAGGGCGATGCCCTCGCGATTAACGACGACTGGTTCTATCGCCTGATGACCCTGCACGCCTCGGGCATCCTGGTCGGAGTGCTGATGGCGATGATGGGCGGCCTCTGGTACGTGATGCGCTCGGTGGTGCCCCAGCTCGACTACAAGCTGGCCCTCGCCTCCTGGGGGATCATCGTGCTCGGGGTGGTTTTCGCTCTGGTTTCGATCCTGATCGGCGGCTACGCGGGCGCCTGGACCTTCCTCTGGCCGCTCCCGTTCGAGACCGCCAACGCGTGGTCGGAATGGGCCACCGTGACCTACCTGCTGGCCCTGGTGCTGGTCGGAGTCGGGTTCGTCATCTACTGCATCGACATGCTGCGGGCGATCACCAACCATTACGGCGGTCTCGCCCAGGCGCTGGGCTACTCCTGGCTGTTCGGCCGGGCCAAGACCCCGCCGCCACCCCAGACGATCGCGGCCGCCGCCACGGTGATCCTCGGAATCGGGGCGAGCACGGTCGGGATGGTGATCCTGATCGCCCTGCTCGATCACGCGATCGACGATTCGGTGACCCTGGACGCGCTCTGGGCCAAGAACCTGACCTACTTCTTCGGCCACACTCTGGCCAACCTGATCATCTACCTCGCGGCCGGGATGCTGTACGTCCTGGTGCCGCTCTATGCCGGACGGCAGTGGAAAACCTCGAAGCCCCTGGTGATCGGCTGGATGGGCACCCTGGTCTTCGTCTTCACGGCCTACTTCCACCATCTGTACATGGACTTCGTCCAGCCCGGTGCCTTCCAGGCGATCGGGGTGATCTCGTCCTCGGCGGCAGCCCTCCCGGTCGCGGTGGTAACCGTGTACACCGGGATGATGCTGGTCTGGGGTTCGAAGTACCGCTGGAACCTGACCTCGATCCTGTTCTTCCTCGGGTTCCTCGGCTGGGTGATCGGCGGGGCCGGCGCGGTGATCGACTCCTCGATCCCGATCAACTTCAAGTTCCACAACACGCTCTGGGTGCCGGCCCACTTCCACAACTACATGCTGATGGGCGTCGGACTCTGGGTGCTGGCGATGGTGTCCTACCTGCTGGAACGGGGCAGCGGCAGTCCGGTCAGCAAGGCCAACGCCTTTCTCTCCACCGGCGCCCTGGTCGTCGGCGGCTACGGCCTGGTCTACGTCTGGTACTTCACCGGAGCGCTCGGGGTCCCTCGACGCTGGGCAGAGCATCCCGGCGGAACCGAGGGCTGGAGCCTGATCGGTGGCATCTTCGCGATCATCTTCCTGGTCGGCATGCTGATGCTGATCCTCGAGTTCCTCCGGATGGGGCGGCTCGCCTGGAAACGCCGGCATGAAATTGCCGCCGCTCCCGCCCCGATCGCCGGCGGGTCCCTGCCGGCAGTGAGCGAAGGTGCGGCCGATGACGGCTTCATGTCGATGATCCGGACCCACCGCGGCCTGGTGATCACGATCGCGGCCGGTGTCGCGGCGCTGTTCGTCTTCTACCCGCCGCTGACCGAAGCCTCGGAGAACAGCATCAAGCTGCACCATCTGGTCCACGCGATCCAGTTCCTCGCCGGAGCCATGTTCGGTGCTGCCATCGGCAGTGCCACCAACGTGATGCGTCGGTTCCCGGGAGGGGCTTACGCCGGGCTGATAATCGCCCTGATCGCACCGGTGATCATGCTGCTCTTGATGATCCCGATGGTCTACCAGGACCTGGTCAGCAACGATCTGCTTCACGGCGCCTATCACCTGGTGATGATCGCGCTGGGAGCCATCACCGGTATCGCCAGCGCCCAGTTGGGCCGGTACGCCGGATGGACAGTACTTTTGACGTCAGTCGGGATGGCGCTCCTGTTCGCCCCCGGCGTAACAGGAGGATGATTCATGGGTAATCGCAACGTTCCCGGACAGGGAGATGGAATCGACCGGGCCCGTGCCTGGCTTCAGGGGATCGCTCTCGGTGCCCTGGGACTCGCAGCGCTGGTGATCGCCTTTGTGATCGGCACCAACTACTCGGACGAGCCGACCCCGGGCGACGCCGTGGTGAACGAGAAGAAGACCAGCGAGGAACTGCCGAAGCCGGTCTCGGAGAAGGGCCGTGAACTGTTTGTCGCCACCTGCGGCAGCTGCCACGTCCTGAGTGAGGCCGAGACCACCGGTGCCGTTGGCCCGGACCTGGACACGCTCGCCCCCGATGCGGCGCTGGTTGAGTCGGCGATCGCCAACGGCGGATCCGGAACCGGAGCGATGCCCCCGCATCTGCTCAAGGGCAAGGACGCAGCGGAAGTATCCGAGTACGTTTCCGCCGTCGCCGGCAACTGACGCCTGAAGGCATCTGCGTACATTCACAGGGCGGCCCTCGTGGCCGCCCTGCTGGTTGCAGGGCTGGTCCTGCCGGCCACTGCGATGGCCCACGGTGGTCCCCATCTGTACGAGTCGGTGGTCATGGGGGTGGAACCCCCGATTCCCGGGGTCGAGGTGAGGATGATCGATTTCGACTCCCAGGTCGAGTTGACCAACCGCAGCGGCAGGACGGTGGTGGTCGAGGGCTACGAGGGCGAGCCGTACGCCCGGATCGAGTCCGGAGGAAAGGTCTATCTGAACGCCCGGTCACCCTCGATGGCGCCCAGCAACGACCGGCTTGGCCGGACACGACCAACCGGGGCCGAGGATCCGGACGCAGCGCCAAACTGGATCCTGGTCGGCTCCGGCGGTCGGTTCAGGTGGTTTGACCGGCGGACCCAGTACCGCAGGAAGGGACTGCCCGAGGCGGTCAGCGACGAGACCGCGCGGACCCGGGTCTGGCGATGGCAGATCCCGCTGACGATTGGACAGTCACCTGCCGTGGTCGAGGGTGAACTCTTCTGGCTCGGCCGACGCCAGTTTCCGACCGGGGTGTTCCTCGTGATTCTGTTCTCGACCGCGGGCTGCGGTCTCTTTGGCGCCTGGGCCCTGCGACGGATGAGAGAGGCACCCGACCCGGAGGAACCGGATGATCGGACTCCCGGATCCTGAGCGGGCAGGGGCGAGGCGTTTCCCGGCGCCGCGCGCCCGCCTTTGCGAGAATTGAGCCATGTCTCGAAGCTCACCGCTTCTCTGTGACTGGTGCGCCGTCCGGGTGTCCGGAGACGACGGCTACCGGCTGCTCCGGCCGACCCGTGACATGGGGGCGGCCTTCTGCCGCCTCGAGCATGTCGTTCCCTGGCTGATCAAAAAGAACGACTGGCACATCTGGAGCGGGATGGAAGCACCGCTCGAAGCCGAGCTTCACGGTGATCCGGAAGCCTTCGGCCCGGAAGAGGACACCTGGTATCTGGTCCGGCATCGGGACAGCCACCGGATCGCCGATGGCTTTGAGTCACGTGACGACCTGATCAAGTGGGCAACGGCCGGCGGTCGTTACGCCTGACCGGCTCAGCCGCCCTTCCGGCCCTGATCGCTCCCCCCGCCGCCACTCTTTTTCCCGGATTTCGATTTCCGTCGCTGCTCGCGCCGTTTCCGGTCCGCTCGCGCCTTCCTCGCCCGGATCACCGCCTTCCGGGCCGCTCGTGCCCGCCGCTGCTTCCGCAGCTCCACGGCCCTGGCCCGGGCAGCCGCGGCCTCGTCGATTCCGGTGGCGAAGGTGAGGATCTCGGCCGCGGTCTTTTCCGGTGCTTCGACCTGCGGCGAGTGTCCGGAACCCGTGATCAGGACGGTCTTCACCCCGGGAATGCCGGCGTACGCGCTCAGAGACTCGCGGGCCGGGTAGATCTGGTCCTCCTCGCCGAAGATCACCAGCAGCGGTAGCCCGGACGCCTGCAGACGGTCCGCGAGGGAGGACTCGCGGACAAACCGGGCGAGTTCCCGCCCGGAATCGCGATAGGCCGGGTAGGTCATCGCCTTCAGGTCTTCGACGAACTGCGAGGGTACCTCGGTACCCGGGGCGAAGGCCTGGGCCAGCCCCCGGCGGCGCATCGCGTCGGGTGCCAGGCGCCACAGAAGCGGTCCGACGATCGGAGCCATCGCTGCCTTCGCGGTCAGATTCAGCCCGCCGGATTCCTGGTTAGGAGCCGAGTCGAGCAGCACGACGCCGGCCACGAGACCGGGAGACTGCTGTGCCAGTGCAGTCGCAACCGCCCCGCCGAGCGAGTGTCCGACCGCCACCGTCCGGGAGATCCCGATCCGGTCCAGGACCTGGGCGACCAGACCCGCCTGGGTTTCGATCGAGTAGCCCGAGTCCGGCTTGGCCGAGCCACCGTATCCGAGCAGATCGAGAGCGATCACCCGCCGCTCCGGCCGCAGCTGCGGCAGAAGACTCTCCCACCAGTCGATCGCCCCGCCGGACCCGTGAATCAGCACCAGGGGCAGTCCGCCCTCGCCCCCGCCCGGAGGCGGTCCGGTGTCGAGAACCTGGAGCGGCCCCGATGTGGTCACGATCAGTTTGGCTCCGGGCTGATCCAGCCGGGCCTTGCCGGTCTCCCGTTCGAGCACGAAGGCGTTGAGGCCGACCAGGAGCGCGAGCACGACAAGCACCCCGATCAGGATGCGCGAACGGCGAGAACGGGAGTTTCGGACCCGGCGGTCACCTGTACTGGATCGAACCATCGCCGGTGTTACCCTAGTCCGGCTTTCGGTCGGGAGAACTCCTCCCGGTCCCGATTCGGAGAAAACCCTCAAACCACGGGGCCAGCACATGGAGAAGTTCGTAATAAAGGGCGGGGTCCCGCTCTCGGGTGAGATCACCGCGGCCGGAAACAAGAATGCGGCCCTGCCGATCCTCGCCGCCTGCCTGCTGACCGAGGAAGAGCTTGTGATCGCCAACGTGCCCCGGATTCGGGACACCGAGGCGCAGATCGCGCTGCTCGGCAGTCTCGGAGTCGAGAACGAGTGGATTGCGGACAACACGGTCAGGTTGCGTGCCGCGACCGTGAACACCACCAGGCTCGACGAGGAGCTCTCCTCGGCGATCCGGGCCTCCTTTCTGCTGGCCGGACCGCTGCTGGCCCGATTCGGCGAGGTTCACATGCCGCCCCCCGGTGGCGACTTCATCGGGCGCCGGCGCCTCGACGCCCATCTCGACGCCTTCCGGGAACTCGGAGCCCGGATCGGTGGCCAGCGGTCGCTCGATCTGACCGCCCCGCCTGGAGGACTGCAGGCGGCCGAGATCTTCATGGACGAACCGTCCGTGATGGGCACCGAGAACGCCCTGATGGCGGCAGCGCTCACCCCCGGCGAAACGACCATCCTCAACGCCGCCTCCGAACCTCACGTCCAGGATCTGGCCCGGCTGCTGGTCAAGATGGGTGCCGGGATCGAAGGGATCGGGTCAAACGTGATGGTCGTGTCCGGGAAGGACCGCCTTCACGGGACCGAGCACACCGTGACCCCGGACCACATCGAGATCGCCAGTTTCATGGCGCTCGCTGCAGCGACCGGGGGTGAACTCCGGATCCACGAGGTCGAACCACGGGATCTGGTGATGATCCGCCGTCAGTTCCGACGGCTCGGGTTCCAGTCGGTGGTCGAGGAACGTGATGTGATCGTCCCGCCGGAACAGAATCTTCGGGTCCAGCCGGACGAGGGAGGGGCGATCCCGAAGATCGAGGACGGTCCTTGGCCCGCGTTTCCGGCCGACCTCACCTCGATCGCGCTAGCCCTCGCGACCCAGGCGGAGGGCGAGATCCTGATCTTCGAAAAGATGTTCGAGAACCGGCTCTTCTTCGTCGACAAACTGGTCGCGATGGGGGCACGGATCACCCTCTGCGATCCCCACCGGGCGATCGTCTCCGGCCCCGCCCGCCTCCATGGCGAGCGGGTGGACAGCCCCGATATCAGGGCCGGAATGGCGATGTTGATCGCCGCCCTGGCGGCCGAGGGCACATCCGAGATCGGCAACATCCGTCAGATCGACCGGGGCTACGAGGAGATCGACACCCGCCTCCGGGCGCTCGGGGCTCACATCGAGCGGGTTGAGTAGGTCCGATGTATCACCCGATCCCACCCGGCACCCGGGACGTCCTGCCCGACGAAATGCTCGAGCTGCGCCGGATCGAGAACGCCCTGCTGGAGGTTTTCGCCGAGCACTCGTACCACGAGGTGGGCACCCCGACCCTGGAGTACGCCGGGCTGCTGGAACTCGGCGACCGCCGCTCGGCCGATGCCGCCTACCGTTTTTTCGATGAGCGTGGCGAGCTGCTTGCCCTGCGGACCGACATGACCATCCCGATTGCCCGCCTCGCAGCCGATCGCCTGGGTGAACTCGAACCGCCTCACCGTCTCTGTTACGTCGCCAACGCCTACCGGGCGGTCACCCCGAAGCGGGGCCGACGGCGCGAGTTCGGTCAGGCCGGGATCGAGCTGATCGGGGGAGGAGGTGCCCCCGCGACCGCCGAAGTGGTCGAGGTTCTCTCCCGGGCGCTGGACGCGGTCGGCCTGAGCAGCGCCGTCATCGGGCTCGGCAACGCCGGGCTGTGGCCAGGGCTGCTGGCCGATGTCGGAGCCAGCCAGGGAACCCGGGACCGCTCCTCCGAGCGCCTGGTCAGCCATGATCTGGTCGGTGTGGAGACGATCCTGCGGGAGGCCCCGGAACTTGAGGACGCTCACGCCGATGCGCTGCTCGAAGTGATCGGCATGAGGGGCGGAGCGGAGGTCCTCGATCGCGGCTCCGCGCTGGGTGGCGATCGGTTCGGGGCGGCGCTCCGGCGACTCGGCGCGACCTTCGCGGCGCTTCAGGAGCGGGGGATCGGACATCGGGTCCAGCTGGACCTCGGAATGCTCCGGGATCTCGGCTACTACAGCGGCACGACGATCGAGGTCTACGACCCGACCGTGGGAGAGATCATCGGCGGTGGCGGCCGCTACGACGACCTGATGAGCAAGTTCGGCCTCGACCTTCCCGCGGCCGGCTTCACGCTCTACCTCGAACGGATTCATGAAGCGCAGATCAAGCAGGGGCTCTCCGGTGCTTGATTCACTCGACCGACCGGGAGGCCCCCTGAAGCTGGCGGTGCCGCGTGGCGCCCTGCTGGGGGAGACCCTCGACGTTCTCGATCGGATCGGGGTGGAGACCTCGGCCGTGCGGGGTGACTCCCGGTCGCTGGTCTTCGACGGCGGCGAGCTGGTCCTCGTGACGATGCGGCCGTACGACGTTCCGACCTACGTGGAGGCCGGCGCCGCCGACGTCGGGATCACCGGCAAGGACGTTCTGGTCGAGCAGGGTGATCGGGCCATGTACGAGCTCGTCGACCTCGGAATCGGGCGCTGCCGCATGGTGCTCGCAACCAGGAAGGGGGACATCGGTCCCTCTGAACATGAGCGGCGGCTCGGGATGATGAAGATCGCCACCAAGTATCCGCGGATCGCGGAACGCTACTTCGAGGGCCGGGGGCGCCAGGTGGAACTGGTCGAGGTCAAGGGATCGATCGAACTTGCCCCGCTGGTCGGCCTGGCCGACGGAATCGTGGATCTGGTCGCGACCGGGCGGACCCTGGTCGAGAACGGTCTGACCGAACGGGAAGAGATCCTTGCCTGCAGCGCCCGGCTGGTCGCCAATCCGGTGTCGGTCAGGCTGCGTTCTGCCGAGATCGACGAACTCGCCAACCGGCTGCGCGAAGCGACGACCGGAGAGCGATGATTCTCCGTCGGTTCGACTGGACCGCCGCCGGGACCGTTGCCGCGGAGCTCGAGGAATGGTTCGGTCGGGACGCCGAACGGATCGATCCCGGCCCGATCGGGGACCAGGTGTCAGCCACAGGAGACCGGGCTCTCCGTGAGCTGACCGCGCGGTTTGATGCGACCTCGCTGGAAGCCGGGCAGATCAGGATTCGGGTGGACCCGGACGAGGCCGAGCGAGCCCTGCGGGAATGCGACCCCGCGGTCCGACAGGCGCTCGAGATCGCAGTCGTGAACGTGCGGCTGGTGGCCGAAGCCCAACTGTCCGAGGCGAGCCGGAGGGTGAGGCTGCCCCAGGGCCAGATGGTCACGGTCGGTGAGGTGCCGGTCCGGGCGGCAGGCATCTACGCTCCCGGCGGTCGGGCTGCCTATCCGTCAACCGTGGTCATGGGTTGCGTGCCGGCAAGAGTGGCCGGGGTGGACCGTCTGGTTCTGGTATCGCCGCCCGGTCCCGGCGGGCAGATGAACCCGACCACGCTGGCGGCCGCGGCGCTCTGCGGGGTGGACGAGATCTACGCGATCGGTGGCGCCCAGGCGATCTACGCGCTCGCTCGGGGAACCGGGACGGTACGTGCCGTCGATGTGATTGCCGGCCCTGGCAATGCCTGGGTCCAGGCGGCCAAACGGGATGTTTTCGGTGAGGTCGGAATCGACTCCCTGGCCGGACCGTCCGACCTGACCGTTGTGATCGACCGCACGGTCGATCCGGAGTGGGCCGCCCTCGATCTCTGCGCCCAGGCCGAACATGGGGCCGAGAGTCCCCTGGTGGCGATCACCACTGAACCGGGGGTGATCGAGCCTCTCGCTGATCAGGTGGAACGGATCTCGGCCGAGCATACGGGGGTGAACGATTGCCGTATGGCCCTGGTCGAGGCCCCCGATTCGAGCGCCGCGATCGATCTTGCCGGGAGAGTTGCTCCCGAGCATCTACAGCTCATGGACGCGGAATCCGCCGCGCTCGCCGAGCGGGTGACGACCGCCGGATGCATCTTCACCGGGCCTTACAGCGCCACCGCGTTCGGCGACTACCTCGCCGGTTCCAATCACGTCCTGCCGACCGACGGGACGGGGCGATTCTTCGGCCCCCTCACGCCGGCCACCTTCCGTCGCCCGACCGCCCGGGTAAGCTTCGATGCCGGCTCGGCCAGAGCCCTGGCGGGTCCGTTGGCCGCTCTCGCCGAAAGTGAGGGACTGCCGGTGCACGGACTTTCCGTCACGGCCCGAGCTGCCGGAGAATCCAAGCACACCGAGGACCGAAAATGAGCAGACAGGCGAACATCGAAAGGATCACCGGTGAAACCGAGGTCACGGTGACCGTGGATCTGGATGGTCAGGGACACTCCGCCGACACCGGGGTGGGCTTCTTCGACCACATGCTGGACCTGTTGGCCCGCCACGCGAACATCGGTCTTGTGGTCTCCGCGAAGGGTGATCTCGATACCGGTTCTCACCACACCGTGGAGGACGTCGGGATCGTGATCGGCCAGGCGATCAGTGAGGCACTGGGTGATCGGACCGGGATCCGACGTTACGGGCACGCCGTGGTGCCGATGGACGAGGCGATCGCCGAGTGTTGCCTCGATTTTTCCGGTCGGCCACTCTCGGTGTTCCGGGGAGAGGTCCCGGTCACCTCGATCGGGAACTTCGAGACCGAGCTTGCCGAGGAGTTCTTCGGGGCGCTCGCCAACGGCGGCAGGCTCACCCTTCACACCGAGATCAGGTACGGCACCAACGTTCACCACATGATCGAGGCTGCCTTCAAGGCTCTTGCCCGCGCAGTTCGGGTAGCGGTCGAAGTGGACCCGGCCGAACGCGGCGTTCCGAGCACCAAGGGCACTCTGACCTCTTGAGCGGATCGAGGCTGCCGGACGACGGTGCCGCCGCGGCCATCCCGGTGCCGGGACCGGTACTCACGGTACTCGACTACGGGATGGGAAACCTGCGCTCGGTCGAGAAGGCTCTGGAGCTGGTCGGCGCCAGGGTGAGCATCGCCGGCGACCCGGATTCGGTTCCGCCGTCATCCGGTCTGGTCCTGCCGGGTGTCGGCGCCTTCCCCCGGGCCATGTCCCGCATTCGCGACTGCGGGTTCGACCGGCTGATCGAGGATTCGCTCGCCGAAGGAACGCCGCTGCTCGGGATCTGCCTCGGGCTTCAGCTGCTTTTCGAGCACTCGGATGAGCTCGGCGGGTCGACCGGTCTCGGGATCCTGCCGGGCCGGGTGAAGGCTATTCCGGCGGGCGGGCGCAAGGTGCCGCATATCGGCTGGTCCCCGGTCACCTGGCGGGCTCCCGACCGGTTGAACGACGGCCTGCGTCCCGGAGAACCGTTCTACTTCGTCCATTCCTATGCCTGCGAACCCGACCCCGTGGATCTGGTCGGTACTGCCTCCTACGGCGGGACCTTCGCCTGCGTGGCCGGACGCGGTCCGGTCCAGGGAGTTCAGTTCCATCCCGAGAAGTCGGGAGTGGCCGGCCTTCGTCTGCTGCGCAACTTCGTCAGGATCTGCAGCGAGACCGAATGATCCTGTTCCCCGCGATAGATATCCTCGACGGTCGGGCGGTGCGTCTGCTCAAGGGCGAGTACGACCGGGAGACGAGATACTTCGATGATCCGGCCGATGCTGCCCGGGAGTGGGCGGCCGGCGGAGCGGAGTTCATTCACGTGGTCGACCTCGACGGAGCGAAGGTCGGGCATCCGGTGAACCTCGCGGCGATCGAACGGATCGCGGAAGCCGTTGACTGTCCGATCCAGGTGGGCGGGGGAGTGCGCGGCCTCACCGCGGCAGACTCCATGCTCGCCGGCGGTGCAGCCCGGGTGGTGGTCGGCACCGCGGCGCTACGGGATCCGGATCTGCTTGATGCACTGATCTCGAACCTCGGCGCGGAGCGGGTGGTCGTTTCGATTGATGCCCGTGGCGGCGAGGTTTCCCTGGCCGGCTGGACCGAGTCGAGCGGGGTGGATGTGGCCGACGCGGCAGCCGCCCTTTCGGGCCGCGGGGTGCTTCGGTTCCTCTTCACCCCGATCGAGGTGGATGGCACCCTGGAAGGACCAAACCTCCCCGAGCTGCTGCGGGTCGCCGACGCAACCCCGGCCGCGGTGATCGCGTCCGGCGGGGTCGGGACCCTGGCCGATCTGCAACTGCTCTCGGAACGGGCACCGGCCAACGTGGAGGGCGTGATCGTCGGACGGGCCCTCTACGAGAGAAGGTTCACGGTGACCGAGGGAATCGCTGCGCTCGGGGATTCGACATGAGTGATCTCAAACGGGTCATCCCCTGCCTCGACGTGAACGAGGGCCGCGTGGTCAAGGGGACCAATTTCGTTGATCTCCGGGATGCCGGTGACCCGGTTGAACTGGCCGAGCGGTACGACGCCGCCGGAGCCGACGAGCTGGTTTTCCTTGACATCACCGCGACCCATGAAGGTCGAGACACGATCGTGGATCTGGCCCGGCGAACTGCCGAGAACGTCTTCATACCGTTCACCATCGGCGGGGGGATCCGCTCGGTCGAGGACGCACGGGCCGTGCTCGGGGCCGGGGCGGACAAGGTCTCGGTCAACTCGGCGGCGGTGAAACGTCCGGGGCTGATCAGCGAACTCGCCGATGTGTTCGGCGCCCAGTGTGTGGTCCTGGCGATCGATGCCCGGCGAGAGGATGACGGCAGCTACGGCGTGTACGTCGCCGGCGGGCGCGAAGCGGTCGGCCGGGACGCGATCGAGTGGGCGGTCGAGGGGGCGCGTCTCGGCGCGGGAGAGATCCTGCTGACCAGTATGGACCGTGACGGCACCAACGATGGCTACGAGCTCGAGCTGACCCGGCGGGTGGCGGAGGCCGTCGAAATCCCGGTGATCGCTTCCGGTGGCGCCGGAGAGCTGCACCACCTGGTCGAGGCGATCAAGCAGGGTAGGGCTGACGCGGTGCTCTGTGCTTCCATCTTCCATTACGGGGAGCACACCGTGGAGGAAGCGAAGCGGTTCATGTCAGCCAACGGGGTTCCGGTTCGACTCTGATCGCCGACCGGGCCGGAGGTCAGCTGCCGGCGGAGGAAAGCTTGGTCGCCAACGCCTCGGCTCCATCCCCGCGGTCGATCCGGATCCGGTTCAGTTCGAACGGCATCGTCCGTTCGGCCAGTCCGGGATTCACGGTGGTCGCGCCACGATAGCCGGCATCCTCGACCGCCCTGATCGTCGCCTGGTCGTACATCCCCGCGGGGTAACAGAAGTTTTCGATCTCCACCCCCAGCTTTCGTTCAAGCATGCGTTTCGACCCCGAGACCTCCCGGGTCAGGGCTTCACCCTCAAGATCCCGAAGGTCGGGGTGGGTGATGGTGTGGGACCCGACCTCCCAGCCGTTCCGGATCATCTTCCGGACCTGGCGCACCGACAGATCGGAGCCTTCCGCCTTCAGGTTCAGTAGTCCGGCCCAGCCGGCTCTCCGCAGGACCGGCATCGCATCGAGGTACTGCCCGAGGTAGCCGTCGTCGAAGGAGAGGACGATCGGGCGTGGCGGCAGCTTGCCGCCGTCGAACCAGGCATCCTGGACCTGGGAGAGGGTGACGGCCGTGTACCCGTTTGACCGGAGCCACCTGACCTGATCACGGAAGTCAGCGGTCGAGAGATACAGATCCGGGTAGGCGACCTCGCCGGCCGGTTCGCCGATCACGTGATACATCAGAATCGGGACCGGTCCGGTCGTTCGTCGCCAGTCGGGTCCAGGCCGGGCACCCGCGTCCCGGGTGCCCGCGGAAGCCGGGCTCTCGCCGCCGGCCCGGGCTGGCTGGTCGGAGCCCTTGCCGCCATCACCGGGAGATTCCGGACCGGAGCGATTGGCGGCGAACAACGCCCCGGCTGCTACAGCCAGCAGCAGAAGCACCCCGATCAGCACACGCCGACGAAGCCGCTGCCGCCGCAACAGCTCCCGCCGACGGGCGAGCCTATTGGCCAGGCCGGGGTCCATCGATCAGTTTGAAGCGGACCGCTCGTTCGCCTGCTTTTTCTTCTTCGCTCGATGGGCCGCCCTGGCCTTCTGCTGCTTGCGACGGATCTGTCTGACCTGACGGCGGCTGACCGGCTGCAGGGCATGGATGCTCGAGTAGCCGATCAGGTAAAGCTTCTGGCCGTCCGAGATCGCCGGCATGTAGGCGCCGGTGTGATAGCTGAAAGTCTTCTTCCCGTTGCGGGCGTCGATCCCGTAGATGTTGGTGCCGTCGAAGGTGGCTGCATACACCGTGCTACCGATCACGCTGAGGGAACCGATCACGCGACCGCCCATCGGGAAGGTCCAGCGAGCCGCTCCGGTCCGGGCGTTCAGCGCGTATGCGTTTCCGTCGAAGGAGCCGATGTAGATGGTGGGCGGGGTTCCCGGCACGCGGGCCGCCGACGGACCGGAGTAGACCCAGCCACCGGTCGAGTGGGTCCAGGCCAGCTCGCCGCTCTTCGCATCGAAACTGTAGACCCGGCTGTCGTTGTTGCCCGCATACACCCGGCCCCAGGCGACCACCGGCGTCGAGTAGAAGGACCCGGGACGCCCGAGGCCCGGCCCCAGGGCCTGGGTCTGCCACCGGATCGCCCCGTTCCGGGCCCGGACTGCGCTCATCGCCCCGCCGTAGTCCCCGACGTAGAGCGTGCCCCGCGAGTAGGCGGGAGCGGCCTTGATCGCACCCGCCAGACCGGTGCTCCATACCTCCCTGCCGTCGCGGGTTCGAAGCGCGTACAGAACCCCGTTCTCGCAGCCGAAATACACCCGGCGATGAACCACCACCGGCGAGGACTCCGATCGGCAGGGGAGCGACTTTCGCCAGACTTTGCGGCCGTTCTTCGCGTTCAGGGCCATCACCTGTCCGGGCTGCATGTTCACGATGTAGAGGCGTCCCTGTGCGTAGGTCGGAGTGGCGGCGTTCAGTCGGGCGATCCGGCGATGCCAGAGCTTGCGGCCGTTCTTCGCGCTGATGGCGTAAGCGTGGCCATCGTTGTTCACCAGGTAGAGCACTCCCCGAACGACGATCGGCGGAAACTCGAGCAGGGGCTTTCCGCCGAAGCGCCAGACGCGCTTGAACGGCGGTTTGACCGTCTTCGTCGGGAGATAGCCGGTGCGTTGCCGGTCGTAGCGGAAGGTGGGCCAGTCGACCGTGCGCCTTTTCAGGGTCGGCTTCGGGGCGGGAGAATCCGAATGATCGAAGGTGACGTTCGGGTTGCTTACGTCACCGGGCCGCTTCAGCTCGTTCCAGGCGACGAGGCCGACCGCCGCCGCGGCGACGACGACCACCAGGGAGAGACCCAGAACCTTGCGTCGCTGCCGGTACCAGGGCTGCTCCGGATCCCTTGATGGGCCCGCTTCGGAATCCGGACTCTTGTCTTCGCTCTTTTCGGTCATCCGCTTGCGGGAGCATGGTACGGAATAACGTTGATGAGCATCTCGCCCAGACCCGACAGATCACGCCTCGAGAGTTTCCTCGCCTCCGATCCGGTGTGCGGACTCGTCCGCACCGCCGCCGGGGACGATCCGGTCTACCTGGTCGGCGGTGCGATCAGGGATGCCCTCTGCGGATACCCGGTCGATGACCTGGACCTTGTGACCGAGAGTGATCCGGCCCGGTTGATCGAGGCCCTCGATCCGGCGGCCCGCGTGCATGAGAGATTCGGGACCGCGGAGCTCCGAGCGGGAGGATTCCCGGTCGATCTGGCCCGGGCGCGAACCGAACGGTATCCCCGACCGGGGGCGCTGCCGGAGGTCAGTTTCGGCACGATCACCGATGATCTCGACCGACGGGATTTCACGGTGAACTCGATGGCGGTCTGCCTGAACGGCCCGGATCGTTGGCGGCTGCTCGATCCTCACGATGGTTTCGGTGACCTTCAACGCGGCCTGATCCGGGTGCTGCACCCGGCCTCCTTCAGGGACGATCCAACCCGAGCGATCCGGGCGGCCCGCTACGCAGCCCGCTTCGGCTTCGGGTTGGCCGGGCGAACTGCCGAGCTGATCAGGGCGACTGACTTCACGACGATCTCCGCCGACCGGCTGCGAGCCGAGCTGCTCCTGGTTCTCGCCGAGCCGGACTGGATCCGGGGATTCGGACTGCTCTCGGAGTGGGGCGTGATCAGAATCGAACCGGCCCGGCTGCTGCTCGCGGAACGGGCTGCCGCGGTGCTGGCCTCACCGCTCTGGGCCGGCAGCGCCGACCGCGGTCAGGTGCTGCTTGCCGCCTGCTTCGATCCGCCGGACGGGGCGCTCGCGAAACTGATCGAACCGCCGTCAACCCCGTTTGGCGGCCTGCGGAAAGCGGAGAGCTTCGGTCCGGTTGAGTTGATCCTCGCCCGGGCGAGCGGCGCCGACTGGCTGGACCTCTGGCGTCGGGAGTGGAGTGCGGTCCGTCCGGAGGTGTCCGGCCAGGACCTACTGCGGGCCGGAGTCCCGGAGGGGCCGCTGATCGGGAAAGGGATCGAAGCGGCCCTACAGGCGAAACTGGACCGGGGGGTCAGCGGCCGGGAGGTCGAGCTGGAGGTGGCGCTGGCCGCAGTTGAGGGGGATCGCGCAGATCTATAGTGGGCGGGCGCGACCGGTCCGGCCCGCAGGTCCCCCGTTCGGGTCGGATCGGGGATACTCTGCGGACGATCTCCCACGGGATGTGGATTGATCGGCAGCCGCCATTCCGGGGAAGGAATACACCCGGTGAGGCAGAAAGGTCGCATACCTATGGCACTTCGCGATTCATGGCACCGCACACTCGTCTACTTCGGTCTTGCCGAGGAAGGCGACCATGCCGACTACGACGAGTACGGCGAGGAGTATTTCGAGGAAGAACAGAGCCGCGAGCCGTCCCGACGGGAACGAGGCCGGTCGGGAGAAGGCAGCGTGCGTCGACTGCCCAGCAGTCGGCGGGGACGTTACGACGAGATCGACGACATTTTCGCGGACGACTCTCCGGCCCCGGCCGGACGAACCCGCACCCTGCGCCCGGTCGAGGATGACAGCGATGTACAGGTGCATCTGGTCGTGCCCCGGAACTTCAACGATGCCCAGCAGGTTGCCGACCAGTTCAAGCGGCAGGTGCCGGTGATTCTCAATCTGCAGACCACCGATCACGAACTGTCCAAACGGCTGATCGATTTCGCGTCCGGACTGACCTACGCCCTGGATGGGGGAATGCAGCGGATCGCCGAGAAGGTCTTCCTGCTCACACCGCGCAACGTCGAGGTTTCCGCCGAAGAAAAGGCCCGTCTTATCGACAAGGGCTTCTTCAACCAGTCCTGACCCGCGGCTGAATCCATAAAGTGTCCGGCATGATTGTCGGGTTCATAGGTTCCGGAAACATGGCGGCGGCGATGGCCCGCGGCTGGGCCAGGGCGGAGCGGAACTCTCCGACCGAGATGCTCTTCACCGATTCAGGTTCGGGACGTGCCACGGCTCTCGCCAAGGAAGTCGGCGGGCGCGCAGTCCAGGGAAACGACGACCTGGTGCGACAGTCGGACTTCGTAATCCTTGCGGTCAAGCCGGCCTCACTGGAGACGGTGGCGAAAGAGCTGCCTGCCCCGCGGGCCGTTCTGTCCCTGCTCGGGGCCACTCCCCTGGAGAAACTGGTCTCGGAATTCCCCGACAGCACCGTGATCCGGCTTATGCCGAACCTCGGCGTCGAGGTCAACCGGGGCGTCATCTGCATGGCGGAGCCGGAAGGCATCGACCAGGAAATAGTCACCGAGAGCAAGCAGCTGCTCGAGTCGATCGCCCGGGTTCATGAGCTGCCCGATGAGAGCATGGACGTCGCAACCGCCGTCATGGGGTGTTCGCCCGCATACTTTGCGGTCGTCGCCGAGGCTCTCCGGAGTGCGGGTACCCACGGTGGCCTGGGGGCGGATGTGGCGATCCGGCTGGTCAGCGAATCGCTGGCCGGGACCGCGGAACTGCTCAAGCACCGCACACCCTTCGAGATCCAGACGGCAGTCGCTTCCCCGGGGGGAAGCACCGAAGCCGGACTCGAAGCACTCGCCGCGG
>JAMLGI010000020.1 GCA_023958085.1 Solirubrobacterales bacterium
GATGCCGGGGATCTCGGTGATCCGGGCCGGGTCGAGCCCGAGCAGGACGTTGGTGCCGAGTTCGATCGTGACCGGACGTTCGGTGTTGTCACGCAGGGTGAAACAGGGGACGCCCAGGTAGGTGGTCTCCTCCTGGATTCCACCGGAATCGGTGAGGACCGCGGCGGCATCTGCTTCCAGCGAAAGGAACTCGAGGTAGCCGACCGGGTCGATCAGCCTGAGGCCGGTCCCGTCCCCGGTTCCGCCTTCGGCCTCAAGCCGGGCGCGGGTCCTGGGATGCACCGGGAACAGCACCGGCAGGTCGGTGGCCACCTGCTTCAGCCGATCGACCGCCTCGAACAGCAGCGGCCCGTCCACAAGGGCCGGCCGGTGGAGGGTGACCAGCAGATATCTCCCGGACTCGATCCCGTGGCTGCGACAGGCTGCGAGCGGGCGGAACCGGTGCTCGAGTGCAACCAGGCTGTCGATCATCGTGTTGCCGACAAAGTCGATTCGTTCCGGCGGGATCCCTTCCAGTTCAAGATTCTGGATCGCGTCAGCGGAGTGGACCCAGAGGCGGTCGGCGATCTGGTCGGTGATCACCCGGTTGATCTCCTCCGGCATCGTCCGGTCGTAGCTGCGGAGCCCGGACTCAAGGTGGGCCACCGGGATTCCCAGTTTGCTGGCGGTGAGGGCGGCGGCGACGGTCGAGTTCACGTCTCCGGGGACCACCACCAGATCCGGTCCGATCTCGACCAGCAGCGGCTCCAGGCGCTCCATCACCCGGGCGGTCTGCTGGGCGTGGGTGCCGGAGCCGACCTCGAGCATGTGATCGGGGGCCGGCACCCCAAGCTGCTCGAAGAAGATCTCGCTCATCAGCCGGTCGTAGTGCTGGCCGGTGTGGACGATCACCTGGCCGGTTCTCGGGGAGCGTTCGCGGATGGCGGCGATCAGCGGCGCCATCTTCACGAAGTTGGGCCGGGTGCCGAGAACGTGGACGATCCGCATCGGGTCAGGTTATCGGCGCCATCGCCCACCACGTCTGCCACCGGCGGACCGGCCCGACCCGGCGGTGGGGCCAACCGGTATCCGTGGGGATACCTGAGGGCCCCACCCGAGGGACCTCTACCGGGGTGGGGCCGATGAGTGTCTATGTGGATACCTGAGGGCCCCACCGGTTTTGGGTTGGGGCCCGGGGTCGGGGCGGGCGGAGCGCGAGTGGGGGTTCGATTCTGATTCAATACCTCGGCTTATGCCGAAGATGAAGACACATTCCGGGGCGAAGAAGCGCTTCAAGCGCACCGCCACCGGCAAACTCCGTGGCCGCAAGGCTTACTCCAGCCACATTCTGGAGAAGAAGTCGCCCAAGCGGAAGCGGAATATGGCCCGCCCGGTCGAGATCAACGACGTGGACGCGCCGCGTGTCAACCGGATGCTCGGAGGCAAGAAGTAAATGGCCCGGGTAAAGCGTTCAGTCAACGCCCGGAAAAAGCGGCGCAAGGTTCTCGCGCAGGCGAAGGGTTACACCGGTCGTCGCAAGTCTTCCTACAAACTGGCCAAAGAGCAGGTCATGCGGTCGGGCCAGTACGCCTACCGCGACCGCCGGGTCAGGAAGCGTGAGTTCCGGCGCCTCTGGATCACCCGGATCAACGCCGCCGCACGGCTTGAGGGCATGAGCTACTCCGAACTGATCCACGGCCTTGACGCCGCCGGGGTCGAAGTGAACCGCAAGATGCTTGCCGACATCGCGGTCAACGACCGTGAGGACTTTCGCCGATTTGTGGAGATCGCCCGGGAGGGTGCTGCCGCCTAGCGCGAAACGGCACCTCGAACCCACCGGGCGGCTTCGCGATCAGCGGGCCGCCCTTTTTCGTTTCGGGGCACCGAACAGAACACGCAGAATGATGATCACCAGCAAGGACAACGAAAAACTGAAGCTCGCCCGCAAGCTCGCGCAGAAGAAGCATCGTGAGCGGCTGGGGCTGTTCGTGACCGAGGGCGAGGATCTCGCGCGGGCCGGACTGACGGCCGGTCACCGGCCAAAGGCGATGCTGATCCATCCGGACCTGTCCACGGGAGACCTCGGCGAGATTGGGGAGCCGGTCGAACCGGCCCTGCTTGACGGGATTGCCGGACTGGCCTCGGGAACCAGGGTGGTCGGGATCTGGCCCGAGATCCGGGGCGGGACGGATGAACTCGACGGCATCTGCATCTATCTCGACCGGATCGCCGACCCGGGTAACGTCGGGACGATCATCCGGACCGTCGATGCTCTGCTCGATGCGACCGTGGTTGCCGGACCCGGCACCGCCGACCACTACTCGGCGGGCGCGGTCCGGGCCAGCATGGGCTCGATCTTCACCCAGCCGGTGGTTAGGACCCCGATCGAGGCGACCCCGGAACCGCGGATCGCAACCGTGCCCCGGGGTGGAGAAAGGCCCGGCGCCTGTCCGGCCCCGCTCACGATCTGCCTTGGAGCCGAACGGGCAGGGCTTTCGGAGGAGATCCTGAATATGTGTTCGGTCCGCTGGACGGTGTCGCTGCGGCCGGACGGGGCGGAATCGCTCAACGTGGCGGCCGCCGCGGCGATCGTCTGCGAGCGGCTATCGTCGCCATCCGGGGCGTCGGCCGGCCTGCCCACAGCAGACCACACGGAGCATCAACTCAAAGCCCAGACGGAAAACGGAAATGGTTGAACGGATAGAAAAGATCGGGAGCGAAGCGAGAGCCGCAATCGCGGCGGCCTCTTCGAGTGCCGAACTGGAGGAACTGAGGGTCAGGTTCCTGGGGCGGAAGGCCGAACTGACCGGCATTCTCCGGGGGATCGCCGAGCTGCCGCCCGAGCAGCGCGGTCCGGTCGGCGGGACCGGCAACAAGGTCCGGAAGGCCCTGGAGTCCCTGATCGCCGAAAGAGGCGAAGCCTTCGCCGCGATCGAACTCGAGGCCGCGCTGACCGAGGACCGGATCGACGTCACACTCCCCGGCTCCCCGGCTCGGGCGGTCGGCCACCTTCACCCGATCACCCGGACCAGACGGTTGATCGAGGACGTGATGATCGGCCTCGGCTACCAGGTGATGGAAGGCCCCGAGGTCGAGCACGACTTCTACAACTTCACCGCGCTGAACCACCCCGCCGATCATCCCGCCCGGATGCTTCAGGACACCTTCTACATCGAACCGGCCGACCACGTGGCCGGCGAGGGTGACGGACCCCGGGACGTGCTGCTCCGTACCCACACCTCACCGATGCAGGTGCGGGCGATGGAGGCCGCACCGCCGCCGCTTTTCATGATCGTCCCCGGCAAGACATATCGGCGCGACTCGGATGCCACTCACAGTCCGATGTTCCACCAGGTGGAGGGGCTTGCGGTCGGGGAAGGGATCACCCTCGCCGACCTCAAGGGAACCCTGCTGGCGATGCTGCGCGAGATCTTCGGCCCCGACCGGGAGATCCGGATGCGGCCCCACTTCTTTCCGTTTACCGAGCCATCGGTCGAGTTCGACGTCTCCTGTTTCAAGTGCGGGGGCAGCGGCAGCCTTGACGGCGGGGAGCGCTGCAACCTCTGCAAGGCGATCGGCTGGATCGAGCTCGGCGGGGCCGGCATGGTCGATCCGAACGTGTTCGGTTTCGTGCGGGAGAGCGGCTACGACCCGGATCAGGTCACCGGCTTCGCCTTCGGTTTCGGGATCGAGCGGATCGCGATGCTGCGCCACGGGGTCGGCGACCTGCGCCTCTTCTTCGACAACGACATCCGTCTTCTGGAGCAGTTCTCATGAGAATCCCGTACTCCTGGCTGGCCGAACACTGCGATACCGGTCTTGAACCGGAGGTGCTGGCGGAACGCATGGCGATGACCGGCACCGAGGTCGAACGGGTGATCACGGTCGGACCCGCCGAAACCGACGGCTTCGTGATCGGCAAGGTGCTCTCGGCCGAGAAACATCCGAATGCCGACCGGCTGAACCTCTGCCGGGTCGATACCGGGGACGAGGGCACCGACGACGGCAAGCCGGGAAGGCAGATCGTCTGTGGTGCCCCGAACGTGGCTGCCGGGCAGACCGTGGTGGTCTCGCTGCCCGGCGCGGTGATGCCGGACGGGATGAAGATCGGCAAGGCGAAACTGCGCGGGATCCTCTCCGAGGGAATGATCTGCTCCGAGCGTGAGCTCGGCCTCGGCGAGGAACACGACGGCATCCTGGCGCTCGAGATCGAGGCCGAACCGGGCAGTCCGGCAGCCGCGGTTCTGCCGCTGGGGGAACCGGTCCTTGAACTTGAGGTCACCCCCAACCGGACCGACTGTCTCGGCCTCTACGGGGTGGCCCGCGAGGCCCACGCGATCACCGGTGCCCCGCTCGGCGATGCCCCCTGGCGGGGTGGACCGATCGGCCCCGGGATCACCGGTGCCGACCTGGCCGTGGACGGTGCCGGCGAGGGTGGCGATGGAGAACCGGTCTCCGACCGGATCCAGATCACGGTCGAGGACCCGGAGCTCTGCCCGCGGTTCACCGCCCGTGGCTTCGCCGACGTCAAGGTCGGTGCCTCACCGCTCTGGCTCCGGACCAGGCTGGTTCTTGCCGGGATGCGGCCGATCAACAACGTGGTTGACATAACCAACTACGTAATGTGGCTGACCGGCCAGCCGATGCATGCTTTCGACCTCGGCCTGATCGGCGGGGCGGAGCTGGCGATCCGCCCGGCGAAAGCGGGCGAAAAGCTGACCACCCTGGACGACCAGGAACGCGAACTCATCGCCGGGATGACCGTGGTGGCCGACGGAAATGGCGCGGTCGCGATCGCCGGGGTGATGGGCGGCGCCACGACCGAGGTGAGCGACGCCACCACCTCGGTGCTACTCGAGGCTGCAACCTGGAACGGCCCGGACATCCTCACCACCTCGCGTGATCTGGCACTACGCTCCGAAGCCTCGAACCGCTTCGAGAAGCAGCTTCATCCGGCTCTGACCCTGCGCGCCCAGGCGGTCGCCACCCGGCTGATGGTTGAGCTCTGCGGGGCGACCGTGATGGCCGGAACGGTGGACGTCGCCGCCCCTGAACCGGATCCGGAACCGATCCGGCTTCGGGTCGGACGGGTCGAGCGGGTACTCGGCCTTGAGGTGCCGGTTGAAGCCCAGGTACAGGCCCTTGAGAGCCTCGCCTTTGAGGTCCGCCAGGTTGAAGGGGATCTGTTGGCCATCGCCCCGCCGGAACGCCGGTTCGACGTGACCCGGGAGATCGACTTGATCGAGGAGATCGGCCGGCTGGCCGATCTCGACCGGAAGCTGCCCGCAACCCTGCCGTCCGGCCCCGGCCGGGTCGGCGGTCTGAGTCGCCAGCAGGTCCTTCAGCGGAGGGCCGAGGACTCGATGCGGGAAGCCGGTTTCCACGAGATCGTCGGTTGGAGCTTCACCGATCCCGGAGAGGCCGGACGGCTGCGGCTGGACGCACCCGATCCACGGTCGATCCCGGTGGCGCTCTCGAATCCGCTTTCCGAGGACCAGTCGGTCATGCGGACCACCCTGGTCGGGTCGGTGCTCGGCGCTGCCTCCAGGAACAGGGCTCGTGGCGCCGGTCGGCTGGCCCTGTTCGAGTCCGGCCGGGTTTATCTGCCGGCCGGGGAGTCCGGCCCGGGACCGCTGGGGGGCGACTTCCCGGGAGACCGGAGGCCGCCCGTGAACGAGCCGCAGCATCTCTGCGCGGCCCTGTCCGGTCCGGTCAACCCCGCCAGCTGGGCGGAAACCGAGCCCGGAGCCGGCTTCTTCGCGCTAAAGGGGGTTCTGGAGGGTCTTGCCGCCGGGCTTGAGGTGGGGATCGAGGTGGCACCGCTCGGTGACGCTGCGGACCAGCCCTTCCTTCACCCCGGCCGGGCCGGACGGGTGCTGACCGCCGGACGCGAGATCGGCTGGATCGGAGAGATTCACCCGGCCGTCGCGGACGGGTTGGACCTGGACGGTGTGACCGCCTTCGAGATTGCTCTGGCCGACCTGCTTGAACCCTCGCCGCTCGGTGACGAGACCTACCGGGAGTTCACCGCCTTCCCGCCGGTGGACCGCGATCTCGCGGTGGTAGTGAAGGACGAGACTCCCGCCGCGGTCGTGATCGATGCGGTCGGGACCGCCGGCGGCGAGCTGCTCACCGGAGTGACCATTTTTGACCTGTACCGGGGGAAGGGACTCGGCGAGGGCGAGAAAAGCCTCGCCCTGAGGCTGCGTTTCCGGGCGGACGACCGCACCCTCGGGGAGGGCGAGATCGACCCGGTCTGGCGGCAGGTGATCGCCTCTGTGGAGCAGATCGGCGGGCGGATCCGTGGCTGACCGGTCCGTACAGCGGCTTGCTCCGGACGGGCCGCGGGCCCGGGTGCTGGTCGCCGGCGCGACCGGATACGCCGGGGCGCTCGCGGCCGAGCTGGTCTGGAACCACCCTCACCTGGACCTGACCGGGATCACCGCCCGCTCCGAGAACGGGGTCGCCCTGAACCGGCTCTATCCCCGCTACGACGTACCGCTGGAACTGAACGAGCTCGGCCCGGAGAGCCTTGATGAGGTCGAGGTCGGGATCGTCGCCTACCCCCACGGAGCCGCCGCCCCGGTGGTTGCCGAGATGCGTGGAAGGGGTTTGCTGGTGGTTGACCTCTCCGCCGATTTCCGGCTGGACGACCTCGATGTCTACGAGCAGTACTACGGTCCGCACGGCGCCCCGGATCTGCTCGAAGGGGCGGTCTACGGCCTGCCGGAACTGAACCGGGAAGAGATCGCGACCGCGGAACTGATCGCGAACCCGGGCTGCTACCCGACCGCCACCATCCTTGGCCTGGCCCCGTTGGCCCGGGCCGGGCTGATCGGGGACCTGGTGATCGACGCCAAGTCCGGGGTTTCCGGAGCGGGAAGGGGCAAGGGCGAGGCGACCACGTTTGCAACCGTGACCGAGAACGTCTTCCCGTACGCCCCGTCCGGACACCGGCACCGTCCCGAGATTGCCGAGAAACTCGAGGTGATCGCCCCGGGTCCCCTCGAAGGCGGCCTCACCTTCGTGCCGCACCTGGTTCCGGTCGACCAGGGCGAGCTGGTGTCCTGCTACGTCACCCCGACCCGGTCGGTCGAACAGGCCGAACTCGATTCGCTCTACGCGGACGCCTACGGGACCGAGCGGTTCGTCGAAGTGGTCGCCGACCCGCCGGGGATGCGTGACGTGCGGGAAACCAACCGCTGTCGGATCATGCCGCTGGCCGGGGACGACCGGGTCGTGATCTTTGCCGCGATCGACAATCTCTGGAAGGGGGCGTCCTCCCAGGCGATCCAGAACCTGAACCTGATGCTCGGCCTGGACGAGGGCGAGGGCATCTCGTGAACGCCACGACCGGCCTCTCGGTCCCGCCCGGGGAGGACTTCTTCCGCTCCCGCTGGGTTGAGCCACCCGCCGGGATCGAGTTCCTCGACCCGGCGGTCCTGCCCGACGGCTTCCGGGCGGGCGGGGTGGCCTGCGGGCTCAAGGGCGGCGGCAAGACCGATCTCGGGCTGCTCGTCTGTGACTCGGAGATGGTCTCCTCGGCCATTCTCCTGACCCGCAACGCCGCAGCCGCCGCCCCGATCCGGGTCTGTCGGGATGAACTCGAACAGGACGAGGTACGGGCCGTGGTGGTCAACTCCGGCAACGCCAACGCGGCGACCGGGGAGCAGGGTCTGGCCGACGCGCGGGCGATGCGGGAAGCGGCCGCCGGGGCGATCGGAGTTCGGTCGGAAACGGTCGCGGTGGCCGA
Source organism: Solirubrobacterales bacterium (assembly GCA_023958085.1). GTDB lineage: Bacteria > Actinomycetota > Thermoleophilia > Solirubrobacterales > 70-9 > 67-14. Next base: position 7,733 of record JAMLGI010000020.1, read on the forward strand.
AACCGGAGTGATCGGGGTGCCGCTCGACATGGATGCGGTGCTGTCCGGAGCCGGCGACCTCGCAGCATCGCTTTCCCCGCGGGGCGGGATCGACTTCTCCGAGGCGATCATGACCACCGACCAGTGGCCGAAACGGGTGTCGCTCACGGTCGGGGGAGTGACCCTTTCCGCCCAGGCGAAGGGGGCCGGGATGATCGAGCCCGGTTTTGCCACCATGCTCTGCTTCATCCAGACCGATGCGACACCGGGTGATCCGCAGGCCGATCTGAGGCAGGCGGTCTCGTCCTCATTTGAGCGGATCACCGTCGACGGCCAGATGAGCACCAACGACACGGTGCTGCTGCAGGCCTCGGGCCGCTCGGGCAGGCCGCTGCCGAGCGGACTGCTGGAGGCGGTTCTGCTGCAGCTCGCGCTGGAGATCGTCGCGGACGGGGAGGGGGCCAGCCGGATCGGCCGGATCGGGGTCGCGGGGGCGGCCGATCCTGCCGAGGCGGAACGGATCTCCCGTCAGATCGCCAACTCGCCGCTGGTGAAGACCGCCCTGCTCGGGCGGGACCCGAACTGGGGCCGGATCGCCCAGGCGACCGGTCAGGCGCTGGCCGGTGAGGACGTGGGTGAGCTCGGGCCGGAATCGATCTCGGCCGAGGGTCTGGCCTCGGGGGAACGCGAGGTCGAGATCGGGGTGCGGCTCGACCGGGGCGAGGCAAGTGCCCACGTCTTCTTCAGCGATCTCACCCACGAGTACATCGTGATCAACGCCGAGTACACCACCTAGAGAGGCCCGAATGAGCGAAGCAGCCAAAGCCGAACAGATCGCGTCCGTCCTGGCAGGCAACGGCGTGGCGATCGATGACGAGAGCGTCAACGTGCTGCTCGAGGCGCTGCCCTATATCCGGGAGTTCCACGGCAAGACCCTGGTGATCAAGTACGGCGGGGCGGCCATGCGTGAAGAGCCGCTGCGTCAGGCCTTCGCCCAGGACGTGGTTCTGCTCAAGCATGTGGGGATGAATCCGGTCGTGATTCACGGCGGCGGGCCGGAGATCACCAAGTACATGGAACGGCTCGGGATCGAGGTTCGTTTCCACCACGGACTGCGGGTATCGGACCGGGAGACGGTCGAGGTGGCAAAGATGGTGCTGCTCGGCAAGCTGAACGCGGAGCTGGTCGGCCGGATCAACCGGGCCGGATCCAGGGCGATCGGACTGTCCGGCGAGGACGGTGGCCTGTTCGAGGTCGCCCCGGTCGAGAACGCCGCCGAGGTCGGCTTTGTCGGCGGGATCGAGTCGGTGGACATCGATGTCCTCAACCACATCTCGACCGACTTCGTTCCGGTGATTGCCTCGGTCGGATCGGATCGGGAAGGCAACTCGTACAACATCAACGCGGACGAGGCGGCCGGCAAGGTTGCGGCGGCACTGGGGGCCTACAAGGTGGTCTTCCTGACCGACGTGGTCGGCTGGCTCAGCGACCCGGAGGACCCGGACAGCCGGATCTCGGAGACCACCGTGGGGGAACTCGAAGCCGCCCTGGAATCGATCGGCGGCGGGATGCGTCCCAAGCTCGGGGCCTGCGTCCAGGCGATGCGGGGCGGGGCCGGAAACGCCTACATCATCGACGGCCGTCGCCCGCACTCGCTGCTGCTGGAACTGTTCACCGACGCCGGACTCGGGACCAAGGTGCATCCGTGAGTGAGGCGTCCGGTCCACTCGGTCGGTTGAAGGAGCGTGAGGCCCGCTTCCTGATGCAGACCTACCGTCGGGCCGAGGTGGAGTTCGTCCGCGGCGAGGGCGCCCTGCTGTTCGATCGGGATGGCAAGGAGTACCTCGACTTCCTCGGCGGGATCTCGGTTACCTCGCTCGGCCACGCCCACCCCGCCGTCGTCGAGGCGGTCCGGGAGCAGGCCGGTGAGTTGACCCACGTCTCGAACCTGTTCTACACCGCCCCGATGGTGGAGCTGGCCGAGCGCCTGTCGCAGCGGTCGCTCGGTGGTGGTGTCTTTTTCTGCAACTCCGGCACCGAGGCCAATGAGTGCGCGATCAAGATCGCCCGCAAGCACGCTCACCGACGGGGGATCGAGACTCCCCGGATCCTGTCCTTCGAGGGGGACTTCCACGGCCGCTCCTACGGGGCGCTCTCGGCCACCCCCAAGCTTGCGGACAGTCCCGACTTCGGGCCAATGCTGCCCGGATTCGACTCGGTTCCGTTCGATGACGCCGAGGCGCTGCGCGAGACCGCCGGTCCGGATCTCGCCGCGATCCTGATCGAACCGATCCAGGGCGAGTCCGGGATCTGGCCACTTTCCGACCGCAGCCTGGGCGTCGCCCGGGAGATCTGCGACCGGACCGGGGCGCTGCTGATCTTCGACGAGATCCAGACCGGGATGGGCCGGACCGGATCGCTCTGGGCCTGGGAGCAGGGTCCGGTCCGCCCGGACCTGATCACCTCGGCCAAGGCACTCGGGGGCGGATTCGCGATCGGCGCCTGTATCGGGACCCCCGAGGCCGGTGGGATCCTCTCGGCCGGGGACCACGGCTCGACCTTCGCGGCCGGGCCGGTCGCCTGCCGGGCGGCGCTCGCCTCGCTGGACCGGATCGACCGTCCCGAGATGATGCGTCGGGTGCGTGACCTCGGCGCCCGGCTGAACGCCGGACTCACCGACCTTGACGGGGTCAGCGAGGTGCGCGGACGCGGCCTGATGCTCGGGGTGGGCCTCGAGCCGGGACTCGACGCCGCAGAGCTGACCGCCGACCTGCTCGGTCGCGGCCTGGTCGTCAACGCGCCCCGTGCCGACACGATCCGCCTGCTGCCGCCGTTCGTGATCACCGACGACCAGTGTGACCGGGCGATCGACCTGATTTCCAATGCGCTTGAAGCTGCCGGATCGGCCGGGCGGCAGCGATGACCGGAGCAGCTACCATGCCTCGTCCCACCGCGAACCGGAGGCAGCCGAGATGAACGACGATCCGACCCGAATAATGCGACCCGACGATGACGATCGCCGCCCCTCGCGGCGTCAGGATCCGCAGTACACGCCGGAGGAAAAGCAGCGTCACCTCCGCAATCTCATCATCGTCCTGGTGGCGGTGATCGTCGGCCTGGTGATCGCGGTGCTGGTGATCAGTTCCTCCGGATCCGACAAGGCGGAGAACACCAACGTGACCGGTCCGACCTCGGTCACGGAACCGGATGTGACCCCGCCGGCAGTTACCGGGGAGACCGGCCCGACCGGTGCCACCGGAACCACCGAACCGGATACCGGCGGCAGCGACGACGGGACCGGGGGCGTGACCCCGCCACCGACCGACCCCGGGACCGGCGGAACCGGCACCGACCCCGGGACCGGCGGTACCGGCGGCGGAACCGGAACCGGCGGTGGCAGCGGCGGCGGGATCGGACCGGGCACCGGCGGTACCGGCGGCGATTCCGGCGCCGGGACCGGCGGGATCGGCCCCGGTTAGAGGTAGCCGGCCGGTCGGGCACCCGCAGCGACCCGCCGACAATCGGGCCGTGGCCCGCCACCCCGCAAAAGTTCAACCACAACGACCAGTATCAAGGACCCAGAAACCCAGATGAGCCCCATTTCCTTCGACTCCCTGCCCGCCCCGACCGCCTCCTACGAGGCCAGTCCGGATCAGGTCAACCGGGTTGTGCTGCTCTACTCGGGCGGTCTCGACACGAGCGTGATGCTCCACTGGATCCAGGCGGCCTACAAGGCCGAGGTGGTCACCCTCACGATCAACGTCGGTCAGCCCGGCGAGGACTACGACGCGATCGTCGAGAAAGCGAAATCGATGGGGGCGATCGAGGCGGTGGTGATCGACGCCCGGGAGGAGTTCGCCGAGGAGTTCGTGGTGCCGGCGATCAAGGCAAACGCCCTCTACGGCGGCGGCTACCCGCTGTTCACCTCGCTGGCCCGGCCCTTGATCGGCAAGCTCGGGGTGGAGATCGCCGCCAAGTACGACTGTGACACGCTCGCCCACGGCTGTACCGGCAAGGGCAACGACCAGGTCCGGCTGGACGGCACCGTGACCACCCTCAACCCGGATCTGAAGATCATCGCCCCGGTCCGCTCCTGGCAGATCGGCCGGGAGGAGGAGCTGGAGTACTGCCGGGAGCACGGGATCCCGCTGAAGGGTGGCACCTCGGCTGCCCCGTACTCGATCGACGACAACATCTGGGGCCGCTCCTCGGAGGGCCGCACGATCGAGGACCTCTCCAACCGGCCCCCGGATGACGTCTTCCAGCTGGTCACCCGACCGGAGGAGGCGCCGGATGAGCCGGAGTACGTGAAGATCGGCTTTGAAGCCGGTCGGCCGGTGTCGTTCAACGGCGAGCGGATGGAACTGGTTCCGCTGCTGGAAGCTGCGGCCGAGGCCGGGATGCGGCACGGCTGCGGGATCGTGGATCACATCGAGGATCGGATCGTGGGGCTCAAGGTGCGTGACATCTACGAGGTGCCGGCGGCCGCCTTGATCCTGACCGCGCATCAGGACCTCGAGAAGCTGGTCTCGACCATCCACCAGAACAACTTCAAGCACACACTGGACCGTCACTGGGCGTACCTGATCTACGCCGGCCTCTGGTACGAGCCACTCCGGGAGAATCTGGATGCATTCATGGACTCGGCCAACGAGACGGTCACCGGGGAGATCGAACTGAAGCTGTACAAGGGTTCGGTCCGGCCGGTTTCCCGCAAGTCGCCCTTCGCGGTTTACGATGAGAATCTGGCGTCGTTCGGAGCTTCCGGCGGGGAGTTCTCCCAGAACGCCGCCCCCGGCTTCATCGAGCTGTTCTCGCTGCAGAGCCGGATGGCCCACCAGGTCCGAAATCGAGAGGAAGGCAGATGATTTACAGGTTCATCGGAAAGGTTGTGGTGCAGCTGGCCTGGTTTGGTCTGCGGCGCAAGTTCGTGGTCCGCACCGCACTGATCACCGGTGCCGGCGTGGCCGTCGGCGTCACCGCGGTCGGAGTCGCCGGCTACCTGCTGACCCGGGAAGTCCCCGAGGCCTGACTCCCGCCCCCGGGTGACCACCGAGATGTCGTTTTTCCGGCATAACGCCTGATTAACGACACCTCGGTGGGATGTTTGCGCAAGGATTGTTGCGGGGGAAGGGGTATCGGGCTGGGGTCCGGCCCGGCTTGGCTACGGTGTTCTTTCGGTTTTGGCTTCAACTCACGCACCCATCGCGTGCCTCGGGCCGACAGCTTGAGGTCACGCCCCGTTCAGCTTGCGGCCGCCGCCGCCGTTTTCGTCTGCCTGCTCTCGACCGGGCCCGTCTTCGCTGCCTCGAAGGAGTCGAAGCAGGCCGCGGCGAAGGACCGGATCGATCGGATCTCCGGTGAGCTCGGTCAGGGCCGGGCGGAACTCGACTCGGCTCGAAGCGAGGCTCAAAGCGCGGCCGGTCGTGAGGCCGAGTACACATCGCTGATCAGTTCGGGGGCCGAAAAGGCGGCCCGGCTGGGAGACCGGGTGACCCGCTCGGAGCGATCGCTCGAACGCGCCCGGAAGCGGCTCGAACGCGCCCGTCGGCTGCTGGAACGGCGACTGGTCGCGATCTACATGGGCGGTGTCCCGGACACCACCGATCTCGCCCTGGGATCGAACTCCTTTGCCGATCTGAGCTCGGGTTCGGTCTACCTGCGGGCGATCACCGACTCGGACAGCCGGATGGCCGCGCGGGTGGCCGAACTGCGTGCCGATCTGGCCGACATGGTGGCCGACCTCGCGGCGGCCAAGGCAGCGGTGGACGCACACAACGCCGATCTGGAAGAGGCCCGCGCCGGGATCGCGGCGGCCCGGGCCGCGGCCGAATCGACCGCTGATCGACTGGCCGGTCTGAACGCCGCCCGGCAGGGCGAGATCGAATCGCTCAAGTCGGACATCGACGCCTGGCAGAAGCAGATCGAGCAGGAGGAGTTGGCGAGACAGCAGGAGGCCGACGAAGAGGCAGCCGCCGAGTCGGCCGAAGAGCAGGTCGAGCAGAACCTGGGTGGTCCCTACTCGATTCCGACCTACATCGTGATGTGTGAATCGGGCGGCAACTACTCCGCCCTCAACCCGTCATCCGGGGCCGGTGGTGCCTACCAGATCATGCCTTCAACCTGGGCAGCGTACGGCGGCAAGGGTCTGCCGAACGAGGCCTCCAAGTCGGAACAGGACCGCATCGCCGCCCTGATCTGGGCCGACTCCGGCCCCGGCGCCTGGTCCTGCGCCTGACTATCGGGAGTTGACCGCCTGGCGGGCGGTGGCGATCTTCATGATCAGCCGACGGGAATCACCTATGGGTATGAAGTCGTGGTGTCGGTAGAACGAGACTGCCCGGTCGTCGATCGCGTCGACCACGATCACTCGACCACCGCCGCGCTCGGCAGCAACGACGATCGTCTCGATCGCATCGAGGAGCAGTTGGCTGCCGAGCTTCCTGCCTTGCAGGTCCCGGTCGAGGGCGAGACGACCCAGGAGATAGCCGGGAATCGTGGTGAACCCGGCCGCGATGCCCTTCGTGGGCAGCTCTTCACGGGAGACCGTTGTCGGTGCGATCGAGTGGAACCCCAGAACCTGTTGGTCACCGGGACGGGTCCAAACCGTGGTTGCGGTGACGCCCGCCCGCTCGGCCCGCAGCGCCTGCGTGCGAATCCACTCGTCCAATGCTGTCACCCCGCAGTCGAACCGAGTGGTGTCGTGGTCGGCGGCCAGCCGCGCCGACCGGAACATCACACGCGCTCGAACGAGCGCGGGGCCTGCGCCACTTCCTTCAGCCGCGGAGCGTGATCCGCAAGATCGAGCGACGCCATCAGGGCGTCGAACTGTTCAGTGGGCATCACCGTCCGTTCGGTCTCCCGCAGCACCTGTTCGGCCTCCCGGCCGGCGGCACCCAACACGAAAGACGACACCGACATCTGCCGCATCGAGGCAGCCCGTGCAATCCGGGACTCGCTTTCCGGGTCCGCCCGTATCTCAATTCGCTTCGTCTTGACCGCCATGTGACAACTGTACGGTACTTGTACGGCAATGTCAATCGGTGAGTCCAGTGCCGCCAAGGCCGAGCAGGACCGCATCGCCGCCCTGATCTGGGCCGGCTCTGGTCCCGGCGCCTGGTCCTGCGCCTGATCTCGGGCCGCGCTCCCCGGGAGGCCGGTCCCGGCTGATAGCTTCCCTGAAACGAGAGCGACGGAGCGCTTCCGGGGGGAGAGATGCCCGGGGTGCGTGATCTCGAGCAAAGGAGACGGGATGTTCACCAAGTTGATTGCCGTGGTGGCGGCATGTCTGATGCTGGGGTTGACGGCGGTGACGGCGAACGCGTCGGAGACCGGATCGGGATCGACCGCGGTGACCTCGGGCAAGCGCTGCGTTGAAAATATGTTCGGAGGGCCGATCGTCTACCGCCGAATGACCTGCAAACGGGCCCAGAACCTGTACGGGAAGTGGTGGCACATCAAGTACCGGCGAAACTGGAAGCCCAGCCCGTACTCGGCGATCCGGGTGGACGGATTCCGATGCTGGATCAAGAAGTATCGCGGCAAACAGTGGGTGAGCCACCTTCACTGCAAGAAAGGCAGGAAGCAGATGGTCTCCCAGTGGGGGGAAGGCAGCCAGCCCGCCCGCCCCGGGGACCTGCGCTGAGCCGGACCTTCCGTCGATCGGACAACGCTGAAGCGGGCCGGGTCGGGGGTTGTCAGTTCCGGCCGGCCTCAGGGCCTGACGTAGTCGGAGAAACCCTGCCAATCGATGAAGGCGCAGGGTTCATCGCCGACACTCCCTGCGTCGCGGCCTGGCGTCATCTGCGAGGGGAGGGGGCGAGTTTGGCTCAGGGGACGCTTACAGAGGCAGGATGTTCAGCCGCCTGCTAATCCATGTCGCATCGGTGACGCTGGCCGCCAGCGGGTTGGGGGCGCTGGGAGGAGGAGTCTGGTCCACCTTTCGATACGGACGAGTGCTGGAACTCGACGGACTTGCCGCGCGAGCCGTCCGTGAAGGCGGCTATATCGGCGGGTCTGTAGGCCTTGGAGCTCTTGTGATTGATCTGGTCGTCGGCCTATACTGAGGGCATGGAGTTGTTTCCGAACATCCGCTTCAATACCGCCTTGGTGTTCGGTCTGCTGGCTGTCCTGATCGGGCTCTTCCTGCTCCTTCAGCCATCGGATTTGACCGCAAAGCTCATGTTCGGTGGCTATGTGGCGATCGTGTTCGGGATCGTCTTCTGGCGGGACGCCAAGGCGCACCCACGCACCCGGCGTTAGGTTCGGCCGTCCGCGATAGCGGACAGTTCAGCGGGGCGAAGGAGGGTGTGGAGGAGGTTCGGCTCCAGGGTGGCGAGGCCGCCCTTTTTCAGGCGGACGTTTGCCCCGGTGAGGCGGGCGATCTCCTGCGAGAGCACCGGCTCATGGCCGACGATCAGGACGTTGCCGTGGCCGCTCGCGAGGTCGAGCGTGTCGTAGCTGCCGGTGCCGATCGGGGCGCAGAGCTCCGGCTCGATCCCGAGTGACTCGCAGGCCAGCTCGGCGGTACGCCAGGCCCGGACCCGGGGGGAGGCGAGGCAGGAGTCGACCCTGATCCCGAGCCGGGCCATCGCCTGACCGGCGGCGCGGGCCTGCGCCTCGCCCTTCGGCGTGAGTCGACGGGCCGCGTCGCCTTCACCTTGGTCGGGCTCGGCGTCCCCGTGTCGGAGCAGATGGATCACACCCCGAGCCTATCGGCAAGGACAATCCCGTCATCGACATGAAGGCAAGTTGTAGCTACCCCTGAGAAGGTTCGTCTCGATGTCCTTGAGAGGTGGGTCTTGGCCGGGGTCGTAGGATCGGGGGCATGTCTTCGAACCCCTTGCCACCCGAACTGTCCGTTGTCCGCGTCGAGATCGAAGGACCGATCGGCCGGTTGACCCTCAACCGGCCGGAGAAGATCAACGCGCTCTCCCTCGAGTTGCTGGAGGAGGTGATCGTCGCCTCGGAGTGGTTCACCGAACAGGAGGAGGTGAAGGTGGTCGTGGTCAGCGGTGCCGGTCGGGCGTTCAGCGCGGGATCCGATCTGGCCGCCTTCGGCAACGTCGACCCGGAGGCGGGAGAGGACGCCTACCGGGACGCGGTCGATCTCGGCCGGCGGGCGGCCGACGCCCTGACCGATACCCGTCCGTTGACCATCGCCGCAATCCACGGCCACTGTGTCGGCGGCGGACTGGTGCTGGCCGCCGCCTGTGACCTCCGGGTCGCAGCGGAGGACACCACCTTCCTGATCCCCGAAGTGGATCTCGGGATCCCGCTGGCCTGGGGCGGTATCCCGCGGCTGGTGCGGGAGATCGGCCCGGCCGTGACCAAAGAGCTGGTCCTCACATGCAGGCCGTTCTCCGCGACCGAGGCGAAGCAGCTTGGTTTCCTGAACCGGGTGGTCTCGCCGGACGAGGTTCCGGGCGTGGCGACGGATCTGGCCCAACAGCTCGCGGGTCAGCCGGCCTACTCGCTGGAGTTGACCAAGCGGCAGGTGAACCGGGTTGCGGAGGAGTCAGGCTCAACCGCCGAGTCAGCGAAGGATGCAGATCTGACCCTCGGAGCCCTCGCCGACCGTGAGTCGCTGGAGAAGATGCAGAGTTATCTGGCCGGCCACTGACGGGATTCCTTCTCGACAGGGCTCCCGTCTCGACCCCGCATCTTGCGGGAAATGCCTCCGGAAGACCCCCGGACGGTCGGGATGGTGTCCTCCCCGATTGCCATCATGGGCGGCGTGAGTTCAGGCACGTCAAACGGTCAGCAGGTGGTGCATCTGCACGTCCACAGCGAGCACTCGGTGCTCGACGGTGCCTGCAACATCAAGGAGATGGCGGCCCGCGCCGCGGAGCTCGGAATGCCGGCCCTCAGCCTCACCGACCACGGGGTGATGAACGGTGCCTTCGACATGTACAAGGCCTGCAAATCCGAAGGCGTGAAGCCGATTCTCGGGATCGAGGCCTACTACGTGGACGACCGGCACGAAGTCAAGGAGATGCGCAAGTACGAGCGCAATCACCTCACCCTGCTGGCCGAGAACGACACCGGTTTCCGGAACCTGATCGCTCTCAGCTCGGAGGGCTTCCTGGAGGGCTACCACCGGGGCAAGGCGAACGTCGATCTCGAACTGCTGGACCGTCACTCCGAGGGCGTGATCTGCCTGACCGGCTGCCTGCAGGCCCGCTTCGTGAAACGGCTGGTCGAGGACCGTCCCGACGAGGCCCGGGAACACCTCGACCGGCTGATCCAGGTGTTCGGCCCGGAGCAGGTCTACATGGAAGTCCAGAAGAACGGCATCGCCGAGCAGGACAAGGCCAACCAGCAGATCGCCCGGATTGCCCGCGAGGTCGGACGGCCCCTGGTCGCGACCGCGGACGTCCACTACCTGCGCCGGGAGGACTACGACAACCACACGGCACTGCTCTGCGTCCAGACCAAGTCGACGCTCGATGCGCCGAAGATGAGCTTCGACACCAACGAGTTCTACCTCAAGGATGCGGCCGAGATGACCGCCGCGTTTGCCGAGTGGCCGGAGGCGGTGCCGATGACCCTCGAGATCGCGGAACGCTCCGAGGTCGAGATCCCGCTCGGCCAGATCCTGCTGCCTCAGTACCCGACCACGGACGGGGAGGACTCGGTCCGGATGCTGCGGCGACTGGCCGAGGAGGGCCTGGTTTCCCGGTACGGCGATCCGGTTCCGACAGTGGCCCGGGAGCGGCTCGAGTTCGAGCTCGGGGTGATCGAGGAGATGGGCTTCCCCGACTACTTCCTGATCGTCTGGGACTTCGTCCATTACGCCAGGGAGAACGGGATCGCGGTCGGCCCCGGCCGTGGCTCCGCCGCCGGTTCGATCGTCTCCTACTCGCTCGGGATCACCGATCTGGACCCGGTCGAGCACGACCTGCTGTTCGAGCGCTTCCTCAACCCCGGTCGCAAGTCGATGCCGGATATCGACATCGACTTCTCGGTGCGCGGACGGGACCGGATGATCCAGTACGTGACCGAGAAGTACGGCTCCGACTCGGTCGCCCAGATCATCACCTTCGGAAAGATGGCCCCACGGGCGGCGGTGCGGGACGCAACCCGGGTTCACGGTTTCGACTATCCCACCGGTGATGCTCTCGCCAAGCAGATCCCGGAACCGATCATGGGGCGCCCACCCTCGTTCGAGGAGTGCCTCAAACCGGGGCAAGACCTGAGGAAGACCTACGACTCGGATGCCGATGCGGCGAAGATCATCGACACCGCCCGGGGCCTCGAGGGCAAGATCCGGAACACCTCGATCCACGCCGCCGCGGTGGTGATTTCGGGCCGCCCCCTTCAGGAGATCGTGCCGCTCCAGCTGGTCGAGGACCGGTCGGCGGAGCCGGTCAAGGACGAGAACGGCAAGCCGGTCAAGCAGTTCAAGACGGTGACCCAGTACTCGATGGGGCCGGTCGAGGAGATCGGGCTCCTGAAGATGGACTTCCTCGGCCTGCGCAACCTCGACGTGATCGATGACGCGATCGAGATCATAGAACGCTCCCGCGGGGTGAAAATCGAAGCCGAGTCGATCCCGCTCGACGACCGGAAGACCTTCGAGATGCTGGCCCGCGGAGACTCGACCGGCGTGTTCCAGTTCGAGTCCGACGGGATGCGGGAGGCGATGCGCCGGGTGGTCCCGACCGAGTTCGACGACCTGATCGCCCTGGTTGCGCTCTACCGCCCGGGGGCGATGAGCGAGATCCCGAGCTACGCCTCCGGGAAGGCCGATCCCTCGACCGTCCAGTTCGCCGATGAACGGTTGCGACCGATCACCGAGGCGACCTACGGCTGCTTCCTCTACCAGGAGCAGTTGATGGCGGTGGCCAAGGAGATGGCCGGTTTCTCGCCCGCCGAAGCGGACGATCTGCGCAAGGCGATCGGCAAGAAGAAGCGGGATCTGATGGCGAAGATGAAGCCGCAGTTCATGGAAGGCATGGCTGCCTCCGGAACCGACGTCGCGGTGGCCGCCGATCTCTGGCGGATCAACGAGGCGGCAGCGGACTACTCCTTCAACAAGTCGCATGCCGCCTGTTACGGGCTGATCGCCTACCGGACCGCATACCTCAAGGCGAACTTCCCGGCCGAGTACATGGCGGCGGTGATCTCCTCCGTGATGAGTACCAAGGACAAGGTCCCGGCCTACATCAGCCGCTGCGCCGAGATGGGGATCAGGGTGCTGCCGCCGAACGTCAACATTTCCGACCACAGTTTCGTGGTTGACGGCTCGAACATCCTGTTCGGGCTGGATGCGGTCAAGAACGTCGGCTACTCGGCGGTTGAGGCGATCATCCACGCCCGGGAGGAGCGGCCGTTCGACTCGATCTGGGATTTCTGTGAACGGGTCGACTCCCGGGCGGTGAACAAGCGGGCGATCGAGTGCCTGATCAAGTGCGGGGCCTTCGACTCCCTGCCCGGTTCCCGGCTCGGGATGCTGGAGGCTCTGCCGGATGCCCAGGCGGCCGGCAACAAGGCCCAGGCCGACGCCCACCTGGGGCAGGGTTCGATCTTCGAGATGGGCGGTGACGATGCCGGTGGCACCAGCCATCCGCCGGTCAGCGAAACCGAGTTCGAGCAGAAGGAGCTGCTCGCCCTGGAAAAGGAGACGATGGGCACCTTCCTCTCGTCCCATCCGCTGGACGGGTTGCGGGAGGCGTTGATCGCTGCCGCCGACTGCACAATCAGCGAAACCAGCGCCAAGGAGGATGGCTCCTGGGTCACGCTCGGCGGGATCGTCACCGAGTACCGCAAGCTCCGCACCCGCTCCGGGTCAACCATGGCTTTCGCCACGCTCAGTGACATCGAGTCCGAGATCGAACTGATCGTGTTCAAGGCGGACGAGTCCGAGAAGTCGGCCGCGATCCAGCCCGACGCGGTGGTGCTGGTCAAGGGAAGGGTCGACCAGAAAGAGGAGGGCACAAAACTGGTGGTCCAGGGAGCGAAGCCGTTCAATCCCAGCGAAAGGGAGATCGAAAAGGCGAAACGGATCCTGGCCCGTCGGGACGAGCCGTTCGCGGTGAAGGTCGACGGTGGGCAGCTCGATCTCGATCTGCTCGCCGACATCAGGGATCTGATCGGCCGGCACGGGGGAGAGGTGGAGGTGGTTCTTTCAATAGAGGCCGAGGGACGGGCACGGAAACTGAAGCTCGGGCCCGACTTCCGGGTTCGGCGCTCGCCGGCCCTCCGGCTGGAGTTCGACCAGCTGATCGGCGCCTCCACGCTTCCGATAGAAGCAATCGAGTCGGGATCCGGACCCGCCGAATCTGCGGATTCGGCAGCGCCACAGGCGGCACGGGCCGCCTGACCGAAGCGGGACTCCCGGCGGCCCGACCGGCCGGAAACCGGGCTTTGAGTCGAGCCGCTGTGTGCCCGTTTTCTCTCTGTGAGACCTCTCACGGGAAACGTGTCATGAAACCATGTAACATTGCGGCATGACTGCCACACAGACTTCACCGGAAAATCAGACCGAGAGCGAAACTCCGGCCTTCAGTCTGGCCCTCACCCAGGACCAGAAGGACATCCAGGAGTGGGTGCACGGCTTCGCCGAGGACGTGATGCGTCCCGCGGCCCACGAGTGGGACGAGCGCGAAGAGTTCCCCTGGGAGATCGTGCAGGAGGCCGCCAAGATCGGTCTCTACGGGTTCGAGGGCATCGCCCAGTTCTTCGCCGACGAGTCCGGCCTCTCGCTGCCGGTCGTCAACGAGGAGATGTTCTGGGGGGACGCCGGCCTTGGCATGGCCATTTCCGGCACCACCCTCGCGGTCGCCGCGATCTTCGGACAGGGCACCGGCGAGCAGATCGGTGAGTGGATCCCCCAGTGCTTCGGCACCCCGGATGACGTCAAGGTCGCCGCCTTCTGCGCCTCCGAGCCCGACGCCGGCTCGGACGTATCGGCCGTCCGCACTACTGCCAAGTACGACGAGGCCAAGGACGAATGGGTGATCAACGGCCAGAAGGCCTGGGCGACCAACGGTGGCATCGCCAACCTCCATGTGGTGATCGCCTCGGTCGACCGCGAGCTCGGTGCCCGTGGCCACGCTGCCTTCGTGATCCCTCCGAACACCCCGGGTTGCAGCCAGGGCGCCAAGGTCAAGAAGCACGGCATCCGTGCCTCCCACACCGCCGACGTCCACCTCGATGACTGCCGCGTGCCGGGTTCCTGCCTGCTCGGCGGCAAGGAGAAGCTGGACGAGCGTCTCGCCCGGATCCGGGAGGGCAAGAAGGGCAAGTCGCAGGCCGCGATGGCGACCTTCGAGGCCAGCCGGCCGGTGGTCGGCGCCCAGGCGATCGGGATCGCCCGCGCCGCCTACGAGTACGCGCTCGAGTACGCCAAGGGCCGGGTTCAGTTCGGCCGTCCGATCATCGACAACCAGGCGATCGCCTTCACCCTGGCCGACATGAAGACCGAGATCGACGCCGCCCGGCTGCTGGTCTGGCGGGCCTCCTGGATGGGTCGCAACCAGGTTCCGTTCGAGAACGCCGAGGGCTCGATGTCGAAGCTCAAGGGTGGCGAGGTCGCGACCTGGGTCACCGAACGGGCGATCCAGATCCTCGGCGGCAACGGCTACACCCGCGAGTACCCGGTCGAACGGATGCACCGCGACGCGAAGATCTACGACATCTTCGAGGGCACCGCGGAGATCCAGCGGCTGGTCATCTCCGCGCGATCTCCGGCATCAAGATCCAGGGAAAGCGGCCGCAGCTAGCCGTTTCCAGCAAGGACCCCGCCACCCAGGTGGCAAACGGAAAACGCCCCGGCATCATGCCGGGGCGTTCTCCATTTGGGATGACGCATCCCCGGCGGGTCAGGCCGCCTGGGCCAGTACTTTGGCCGCCATCTCGGCGATCATCTTCTCGTTCTGCCGTGAGAGGAAGGTCATATTCCCCTTGTCTTCGAACTTGTCGGTGACGTTCCCGGACAGTCCGTGTTCCAGGGCCAGCTTGCTGATCAGGTCGAGCTTCAGTTGGGGTGAGCCCTCACTGAAGTCGAGATCGGCCAGATCGACCCAGACGATGTTCGGCCGGGTGGTGGACTCGAACACGTAGCGCTTGTTGGTCAGGTCCGACACGGTCTGCCAGATGGTCTGAGACGCCTCCGGCTTGCCCGGGTCGGGGCTGCGGAAGGGCTGGGCCGCGTTGCGGATCACACTGAACATCGCCGCGATCGCCTGCAGCTGGGTTTCCGGCTGCTCCAGTCGGCTCACGTAGTAGGAGGCGCGGGCGAATCGATCGGTGGCCAGGGTCGAACCAGGCAGCGGAGCATCACCACCGAGACCCTCGAACTCCTTGACCAGCTCCAACTGCTGATCGTAGGTGGGCGAGTTGGTCATCACTCGGTACTCGGGGCTGTGGTGGACCTTCGGCTCGCCGGCGACGTACTCGATGATGCAGGAGTCACCGCTGGCGTCATCGAGCGCCAGATGGATCGTGGGCGGCTTGCCACCGGTCGGATCCTCCATCTGGATCACCTGTACATCGGTCTCGCTGATCCATTCGACCGCCTCGGCAACGGTGGCGAAGTTGTCGAGGAAGTACTGCATCCAGACCGCCTGGCTCAGCTTGGTGCGTGGCTCGGCTGGGGTGCCGTAGTCGGACTCGGCCAGCCAGAGGACGTGCCCGGCCAGACCGGCTTCGTTGATGCCGTCGACCGAGATGATGTCGAAGGAGGTCGCGATGACACTGCCGTACTTCGAGGTCCAGGTCAGGTCGCCGTCAACCCCGTCGTCGCGGCTGATACCCCGTGGCTGCTTCCATAGGTTGGTCATCAGGTCCTTGTGAAAATCCATGTTGCGGCCGACGATTACGGCGCCGTTGGCATCCGGCCAGATCACACGTGTACACATGCTTTACCTGTCTTCTCCTTGGGTGAGAACCGGGTGTCCTGACGAACAATTGAAACCACCCGGTTCGGGCTGTATTGGTGAAAAGTTTTCTGTTCCGACGGGTATTCTCCCGCTTCACCCGGCCGAAACTGCGGCCGGTGCCTCCGGGAACTTCACCCGTCAGCCGTCAGATCATCGACAACCAGGCGATCGCCTTCACCCTGGCCGACATGAAGACCGAGATCGACGCCGCCCGGCTGCTGGTCTGGCGGGCCTCCTGGATGGGCCGCAACCAGGTTCCGTTCGAGAACGCCGAGGGCTCGATGTCGAAGCTCAAGGGTGGCGAGGTCGCGACCTGGGTCACCGAACGGGCGATCCAGATCCTCGGCGGCAACGGCTACACCCGCGAGTACCCGGTCGAACGGATGCACCGCGACGCGAAGATCTACGACATCTTCGAGGGCACCGCGGAGATCCAGCGGCTGGTCATCTCCCGCGCGATCTCCGGCATCAAGATCCGGTAGGGAAAGCGGCCACAGTCAGGCCGTTTCAGCAGGGACCCCGCCACCCAGGTGGCAAACGGAAAGCGCCCCGGCATCATGCCGGGGCGTTCTTCGTGAGAGCTTGCGCCGAGCCGGCAGGGAGGATCGCCACGAGTCGTAGGTCCCGGCTGGGCGGTTTGGATCGCGCCGCGGAGTCTCCCCCCTCGAAGCACCCCGAACGGTAGGTTCACCCCGAAAGCGAGGTGGCTGAACAAGCCGAGGAGCCATGCCGTCCAAGACAATTCACCCCCTTCAATCCGATGATCTGTCCGGCACGCCGTCTGCGGCTCCTCACAGCCGATGCCCATGCCTTCTCCCGCTACTGACCGTCGGTGAGGGTTTGTTTTGATGAAGCGGCTGGAGATCACTCCGACCCTGAAAACCCAGTGTTGGGGCTTCATGATCGGCTCGCTCTTGTTCGCGGCAGGGTCATTTGAACCGATCGCAGCCCAGATCGGAACCAAAGCCGCAAACGTTCTCTTCTTCATCGGATCCTGGGGGTTCACCACGGCCGCGTTCGTTCAGTTGCATCTGAGCGGCCCGAGCCGGAACGAGCATCAGGTCCTGCGGGCAATCTGGCTGGCTGCCGCCACCCAGTTCGTCGGCACGATCCTCTTCAACATCAGCACGGGTTCAGCGATCAACGCGACGACGCAGCTGGCGGAGGAACAGATGGTCTGGAAGCCGGACGCCGAGGGTTCAGTTTTCTTCCTTATCAGTGGCGTATTTTCACTTCTGGCCCTCAGCCAGGACGGAAAGCTGTGGGGGCCTGCCAACCGGGACTGGTTGAGTGCTTGGGTGAACATGGCGGGCTGCATCGCCTTCGGGATCTCGGCGTTCGCGGCAGTCATCACCCCAGGCGGCGGAGTGGAGAACGCCACTCTTGCGGGATGGGCCACGTTTGCCGGAGCGGGCTGTTTCTTTCTCGCTTCGGCCCTCTCGCTGCCCGAGGCCTATCGACCTTCCGGCGATGCTGTACCGGATCCGGAAGAAGACGGGCTTGACAATTCCGGGCGGGTCGGATAGTCGATTCTGGGCGGCATCAGGCTCTCTCCGAGAGCCGGATTCGATCCGCCTGCCCCACGAAAGGACATCAAATGAGTGACCACTCGAGCGGACTCGATCGCACCCTCGCCGAAACCTTTTTCACGGACCCCGCTCCGAACCGGAAGATGCCTGAGCATCGGGTCGATGCCGGTGCCGCCCTGAAGATGCTTCAGACGGAAATGATGCTGGACGGAGATCCGAACAAGAACCTCGCCACCTTCGTCACCACCTACATGGAGGACGAGGCGAGGCAGGTGATCGCCGAGAACCTGCACCGGAACTACATCGATCACGCCGAGTACCCGCGCACCGCGGAGATCTCGAAGCGCTGCGTGCGAATGATTCATGACCTTTTCAACGGTCCGGGCGACCCCGAGACCCCCGGTACCGCCACGGTCGGTTCCTCCGAAGCAGTGATGCTCGGTGGCCTCGCGATGAAGTGGCGCTGGAAGGAACAGCGCGAGAAGGACGGCAAGTCGGACGCCAGCCCGAACCTGGTCTACGGCGGCGACGTCCATGTGGTCTGGGACAAGTTCTGCCGCTACTTCGACGTCGAGCCGCGCAAGGTCGACATCCCGGTAGGAAAAACCACCGTCGGTCCGGATGAACTCGGCCCACAGATCGACGAGAACACGATCGGCGTGGTCGGCGTGGTCGGCACCACCTTCACCGGTGAATGCGATGACGTCGAGGGTCTGGACCGGCTGCTTGGCGAGCTGAAAAAGGAAAAGGGCCTCGATATCCCGATGCACATCGACGCAGCCTCTGGCGGTTTCGTGTTCCCCTTCTCTCACCCGGACTTCAAGTGGGACTTCCGGCTTGAATCGGTCAGATCGATCAACGTCTCCGGCCACAAGTTCGGGCTGGTCTTTCCCGGGGTCGGCTGGCTGATCATGCGCGATGACGACCAGATCCCGGAGGGAATCGTCTTCTACGAGGACTACCTCGGCGAGAAGGACGCCACCTTCACGCTCAACTTCTCCTGTAGTGCGTCCTTTGTTCTCGCCCAGTACTACATGCTGATTCGCGAGGGCCGCCAGGGGTACGCCTCTCTGGTCCGCGCCATGAACAAGAACCGTGACGCTCTGGCCGAGCGACTGGGCCGGATCGATGCGCTGGAGGTACTGACCAGCGACCGGCCGATCCTGCCGCTGATGATCGCCAAGGTCCGGCCGGAAGAGGGCTTCACCGGCACCGACCTGGTCGGCGATCTCAGCCGTCGCAACGGCTGGCAGGTCCCGGCCTACAAGATGCCGCCGAAGAACGAGGACCAGCAGATTCTCCGCATGCTGATCAAGATCAACCAGACCCGCGAACTGGGTGACGCCCTGGCCGATGACTTCGAGGCTTCGGTCAGCTATCTGCGAGAAAAGGTCGCCGCGGGTGCCAACGTCGGGCCGAAGCCCTTCGTGCACACAGGCCACGGCTACTAGGCGGGCGGGCCGCAGGAACCACCAGCCGCACGCTGGCTTCGTCAGCAGCCGGAAACGAACAGCTCAAGTACCTGAGTACGATCGCTGGCCGTTTCCTTCCGGTTCCTTGCATCCATCCGCTCTGGAGGCCCCGGTGCAGCACCCGCGGGCTTGCGAGCGAGCGGCTGGAGGCCCCTGCGAACCACCCGCGGGCTTGCAAGCGAGCGGCCGGAGGCCCCTGCGAACCACCCGCGGGTTGGTGACGCGAGGTCGCGGAAAACAGCGCATAGCGCTGTTTTCAAGGATCTCGTGACCTGAGCCCCTGGGTCCGGAGGCGGCGGGCGTAGGTCACGTCCTTCTTCGCCGGTCCCTTGCGGTCCTGACCCGGGGTTTCCAGGGTTGCGACCACACCCTCGAAGCGGGGTTCGGAGAGAAACAGCGCCAGCCCGTCCCGGCCGATCTGACCCCGGCCGAGATCGGCGTGGCGGTCCCGGCGTTCCCCGAAGCCGAACTTCGAGTCGTTGATGTGTAGCGCCTTGGGACGGCCCGGATCAATCTCCCGGTCCAGCTCGGTGAGGACTCCGTCCAGGCCGGCCCGGTCGCGGATGTCGTAACCGGAGGCGAACAGGTGACAGGTATCGAGGCAGAGCCCGATCCGGCCGGAGCCACCCGCAGCCTCGATGATCGCGGCGATCTCGCCGAAGGTGAAACCGAGGATCCCCTGGTGGCCGGCCATCTGTTCGATCAGCACCGGGCAGCTTTCGGTTTCCGCCACAGCCTCGCCGATCAACTCTCCTGCCCGCTGCAGCGCCGGATCCAGCTCGTCCTGCTTGCGTGAACCGGGGTGGAGCACCACGCCCGCCGCCCCGATCTCGTCACCGACCCGCAACGCGGCGGTGAGCGATACCAGCGACTTCTCCCGCAGTTCCCTCTCCGGAGCTGCCGGGTTGATCAGGTAGATCGCATGGATGATCACCCCGCCGATCCGGGATGCGGACATCGCCCGGTTGAACTCGGCGAAGTCCTCCGCGGTGTAAGCGGTCGGCTTCCAGGCCCGGGGGCTCTGGCTGAAAATCTGGATCGAGTCGCATCCCCGCTCGACTCCGCGGGCGACGGCCTTCGCCAGCCCTCCGGCTGTGGAAACATGGGCACCGATGAGCATTGAGAACAGCGACCTCCGCGTACGATTCGCACCCTCCCCGACCGGTGCGCTGCACATCGGCGGAGCCAGAACCGCACTGTACAACTGGCTTGCCGCCCGTCACAGCGGGGGTACCTTCGTGCTCCGGATCGAGGACACTGACCTCGAACGCTCCAGCGACGAGAACGTCACCCAGATCCTGGACGCCCTGCGCTGGCTCGAGCTCGACTGGGACGAAGGTCCGATCTCACAGGTCGGTCGGGCGAAGGAACATCGGGAAGCCCTGGAGCAGCTTCTGGAGAGCGGAGCCGCCTACCGGGACTCGGCTACCGCGGAGGAGGTCCGGGCCTGGAAGGAGGAACACGGCAGCGGCCGCGGCTACCGCGGAACTCCCGACCCGGACGGCCAAGGGGCAGTCCGGCTGCGGGTTCCCGACACCGGAGAGACCGTTGTCCACGATCAGATTCGCGGCCCGGTCGCCTTCCCCAACGCAAGCTACGACGATTTCGTGATTGCCCGGGCCGACGGCTCGGTGCTCTACAACTTCGCGGTCGCGGTCGATGACGCGGGGATGGGGATCACCGACGTGATCCGCGGCGATGACCATCTCTCCAACACCCCGAAGCAGATCATGGTGCTCGAGGCACTCGGCAGCCCGGTTCCGCGCTACGCCCATGTGCCGCTGCTTCACGGACCGGACGGCAAGAAACTCTCGAAGCGCCACGGTGCCGCCTCGGTCCAGGAGCTTCGGGCGGCCGGGTACCTGCCGGAGGCGGTCCGCAACTACGTCGCCCTGCTCGGCTGGGGGCCGGGGGACGACGAAACCCTGCTCGGCACCGCGGATCTGATCCGGCGGTTCAGCCCCGCCGATGTCAAGACCTCCTCGGCCGTATTCGACGAACAGAAGTTGCGCTGGATGAACGGCCGCTACATGCGGGAGATGGAGCTCGATCGCTACGTGGAGATCGTGGCTGCCCACCTGGCCGCGGACCTCCGTTCGGGAGAGGGTGCCGGAGCGGTCGTGGCCGAGGACGACCCTCGGCTGAATGCAGCCTGCGAGATCGCCCAGGAGAAGGCGCAGACGCTGGACGAGGTCTGGCCCCTGATCCGGTTCCTTTTCGAAAGCCCGGTGGATGATCCGAAGGCGAGAAAGAAGTGGCTGAAGGGCCGTGCCGCCGAGGCGCTGACCACCGCCCGGGAGGCTCTGGCAGGGCTGCCCGCGGACGGAGAGGGGACCAACGCCGACGGCTTCACCTTCGAGCGGGTTCAGGCGGTACTCGAGCCGATCCCGGAACTACTCGGACTGGGAGCAGGCAAGGTCTACCAGCCGATCCGGGTGGCGATCACCGGAACCAGCGTCTCTCCCGGGATCTTCGAATCGGTGGCTGTGCTCGGCCGGGAGCTGACGCTCGCCCGGATCGACACCGCTCTGGAATGCCTCTCGGAGGGTCCCCCGGAGTGAATCCCCGGATTTCCGACCGGTGATCCCCGGTATCGATCCGGCACATGCGATAGAAAGCAGGCGTGATCTCGGTTACCTCCAAGTCGCGCTACGCAGTCGTCGCCCTCTCGGAGCTGGTTCGTTCCGGTGACACGCCGGTGCCGGTGAAGGAGTTGGCCGAGCGGCGAGGGATCCCCGACCAGTTCCTCGAGCAGCTCTTTTCCACCCTGCGACGGTCCGGCCTCCTGACCAGCCATCGTGGCTCGAAGGGCGGCTACACGCTGGCCCGTCCGCCGGAAGAGATCACCGTGCTCGAGGTGGTCCAGGCACTCGACGGCAAGGTCGGGCAGGAGGCGGACGAGGCCGGCGGTATCTGGGCGACCGGAGTCGAGGCGCTGCGAAAGGTCTTCGGCGAGACCACGATTGCCGATATCCACGCCCGGGAGACCGAGGAGGCGGCGGCCGGGATGTACTTCATATGATCGCCACCCAGATTTCCGGGACCGTGGGCGGCACCCCGATGGTTTGGCTGGACCGGGTCGGGGAGGGCCTGGGGGCGAGGATCTGCGCCAAGCTTGAGTCCTTCAGCCCGGGTGGTTCGGTCAAGGACCGGATCGGGGTGGCGATGGTCGACGCGGCCGAGTCGAACGGCCTGCTGGAGCCAGGGGAGTCGGTGATCGTCGAGCCGACCAGCGGCAACACCGGGATCGCTCTCGCGATGATCTGCGCCGCACGGGATTACCGACTGGTGCTGACCATGCCGGAGGGGATGAGCCGCGAGCGGTCACGGCTGCTGCGGGCCTACGGCGCCGAGGTGATCGAGACGCCCTCAATGGGCGGCATGGACGAGGCGGTGGCCGAGGCCGAGCGGATCCGGGCAAAGCAGGACGGTTTCACGCCCCAGCAGTTCGCCAACCCGGCCAACCCGGATGCCCACTACCGCTCGACCGGGCCGGAGATTTTCACCGATACCGAGGGCGAGATAGCCGCCTTCGTCTGCGGAGTGGGAACCGGTGGCACGATCACCGGGGTTGCCCGGTACCTGAGAGAACAGGGCTCCAAGGCGAAAATCGTTGCAGTCGAACCGGCCGCCTCGCCGGTGCTCTCCGGCGGCGTCCGCGGCCCGCACCGGATCCAGGGCATCGGAGCCGGTTTTGTGCCCGAGGTGCTCGATCGGGATCTGCTTGACGAGGTTCTGCCGGTCCGGGACGAGGATGCGCTCGCCACCGCTGTCGAACTGGCCCGCACCGAGGGGATCCTCGGCGGCATCTCGACCGGCGCCAACGTCTTTGCGGCGCTCGAGCTTGCCCGCCGGCCGGAGTTCAAGGGTGGGCGGATCGTGACTCTCGCCCCGGACGCAGGCGACCGCTACCTCTCCCTGCCCTTCTTCATCGAGTAACCAGAGCCCCCAACCCACTCCGCGCGGGGGGTGGTGAGGCCGGGCGGCGGGGATTTCATTGCCCTTCCCCGCGCTTGAGGTCAGGCCGGGTGATGTGGGTTTTATTGCCCTTCCCCCGGCTTGGGTGATGAGGTCGGGCGGTGGGGATCTCGTTGCCCTTCCCCAGCCTCGGGGTCTGTTCCGGCAGGCAGAGCTCGTGGATCGCACCGCCTCGGG